>NZ_JBFUBG010000029.1:0-64365 GCF_056405875.1 Rhizobium sp. P1_E6
ACCCGAAAGCAGATCAAACCGTTCGACCCCGTCGCCTACCGCCGGAGAAATATCATCGAACGTGCTTTCTGTCGCCTCAAGGACTGGAGGCGTGTCGCAACTCGATATGACAAGCTCATGCTCAACTTCGCGGCAACTTGCTACATCGCCGCCATCGTCATTTGGTGGGCCTGATTGAGTCTGGAGCCTAGAGCAATTGCAGCAAAAAATGCACTACGGTTTGCGTCCGGAATTGCGTGAAAACAAAGAGATAGAGCCTTTCGTGCTCAGGCGAGACGACCGACCGGAATGATCTCGCGCGCCTGCGCATGAAAGGGGCTCCCCTCCCAGTCGCCGTACCAGGCGTCGACGGTCAGCCCGGCATCGCGCATCAAGCCGGAGAGCTTGTCGCGCGACGTATAGAGGATTTTCGAGCGTCCGGAGAAGTGCTCGCCGGTCGAGAGCACGCGATAACCGTTCTCATAGGAAAGAATGCCGGTCGCCTCATCGTAATGCGACCTGTCGGAGGCCTCGATCGCACCGAGGTCTGCATGTTCGAGCTGGCGCACGCTGCCATGGCGTACATCGCGCTTCCCGCGGAAACCGGGATTACGCGTATCGAACACGAACCGGCCGGCCGGGCCGAGATGTGCGGCGATCGTCGCAAGGGCGGCGCGCTGGTCCTCTTCCGTCAGGAAGACCTGGAAGGCGTGCCCCGTCAGCACGATGAGATCATACCTCTTTCCGAGGCGAACGGTGCGAGCGTCACCCTCGACCCATTCCACCTTATCGCCACCCGCCCGCGACTTGCCGATATCGAGCATCGCTACAGCAGGATCGACGCCGGTGACGATACGCGTCGCGGCAAGGGCGGCCGTCAGTTCGCCGGTGCCGCAGCCGAGGTCAAGCGCAGACTGCGCGCCTTCCGCCAGCTTCATGCAGAAATCGAAATCCGGCCCCCAGCGATTGGCGGTATCGTAGAACTGTGCGAGCGCGGGGTCTCGATAGAGGGGATCATCGGAAATCTTGCTCATTCGCCTGAATTCTTCTCGCTGATGTAGAGATAGCGTTCCACTGTTTCGCCGGCCGCGTTCTGCTTGCTGAAGATCTCCCGTCGCTGATGCACCCGCCCGGCGACCTTCTGCGAGGGGAGATTTGCCAGGCTGACGATACTGACGAGGCGCAACAATCCCATGACTGAGAAGGCATGGTTGCGGCAGGCAGTCGCGGCCTCCGTGGCATAGCCCTTGCCCCAGTAATCCGGCCAGAGATGATAGCCTAGCTCCGGCTCCATTCCGCGCGATGTCTCCTGCAACGTGATCCCGCAGTCGCCGAGCAGATCGCCGCTCTTGCGATCGATCATCGCCCAGAGGCCAAAACCATTCTTCTCGTAGCTTTCAAAGGCGAGCCTGTTCAAGAAATCGCGCGTTGCCGCGGCATCTTTCACTGAAGGATAGTACCGCATGCACAGCGGGTCGCCGAAGATGCGTTCAAGCGCCGGCAGGTCCGCAACGGTGATTTCGCGCAACATCAGCCGATCGCTGCGCAGGATTTCCCGGATGATGGCCATTGTTTCATCCCTCTGTCATGGAGCGCGCCTAAGCCGCGCCCACTTCTTCAGTTCGCTTTATACGAGAGGTCCCGCCATGGCATCCGCAAAGATAAGCGTCATCGTCGTCGGCGCCGGCATTGTCGGCGCATCACTCGCCTTCCATTTCGCCCGCCGCGGGGCCGCCGTCCATGTGGTGGAAGAGGGCGCGCAGGCGGGCAGCGGCGTGACGGCGCGCGCCTTCGGCTGGGTGAATATCATCAATATCGCTCCGGGAGCGGTCAATTACCGCCTGGTGCAGGAGGCGCTCGCCGACTATGCCCGCCTGCAGGCCGATCTGCCGGATGCTTTTGTCGCCGCACGTCCCGGCTCGCTGTTCTGGCTTGGAGGTGCTGCCGAGACTGAGGCCTTCGCCGCAGCCCATCGCGCTGAAGGGACCGATGTCGAACTGGTAAATGCCGCGACCATCACCGCATGGGAGCCCAATCTACGCCAGCCTCCAGCCTGCGCCATGTTCTCGCCTCGCGATCTCGCGCTCGATCCTGCAAGGCTGGCGCGGGACCTGATCGATACCTCCGGTGCGACTGCCACGTTCGGCCGCAAGGTCGAAAACCTCATCCTTTCGGGTGACAGAGTGAGCGGTGTACGCTTCGCCGATGGCGGCATGGTCGAAGCCGATCTTGTGATCCTGGCAGGTGGAACCGCCGTTGACAAACTGGCAGAAAGCGTCGGCTTCCGCAGCGCCGTCGAAGCCTCGCCCTCGATCATCCTGCGCTATAGTTGCACCGCGCCCGTCGTAAACCGTATCCTCCGCGGCCCCGGCCTGGAAATCCGCCAGTCGGGGGATAACATACTGCATGTCGCCAAGGGCTATATCGACGATACGGCAGAGAATGCGCCGAAGAGGATTGGCGAACGGATACTCAAAGTGATGCACGAGCGCCTGCACCTGCCGGATGGCGTGGCGCTCGTCGAGGCTGCCGCAGGCTATAGGCCCTTCTTTTCCGACGGAATGCCGCGGCTTGGTTTCCTGCCCGGCATTGAGGGCGCCTATGTCGCCGTCGGCCATCCGGGCGTCATCCTGGCGCCGCTACTCGGGCGGCTCGCCGCAGAGCATGTGCTGGACGGGCAGCGTTCGCCGCTCGTACCGCTGCCGGCCTGATATGAAAAAAGCGGACCCGATGGGGTCCGTTTTTCCCTTATTTGCCGGGTTCGAAAACCATCGAATGCCCGTTGATGCAGTAGCGCAGGCCGGTCGGCGGCGGCCCGTCCGGGAAGACGTGGCCGAGATGGGCCTCGCAGGTGCCGCAGCGGATTTCCGTGCGCACCATGCCATAGGTGCTGTCGCGATGCTCGGTCACCGAGTCAGGGGAAACCGGCTCGAAATAGCTCGGCCAGCCGCATCCGGCATCGAACTTGGTGTCCGAGCGGAAGAGCGGCGCATTGCAGCTGACGCAGCGGTAGAGGCCGGTCTCGAAGGAATCCCAGTAGGGACCGGTAAAGGCGCGTTCGGTGCCGTGCTCGCGGGTGATACGGTACTGCTCGGGGGTCAGCAGTTCCTTCCATTCGGCATCGGTCTTGTGAACTTTCGGTGTAGCGGTCGTTTCGGCCATGGAGTGCTCCTTTCGCCGATGGGGGCAATCTCTTTCGTGCGCAAATGTGGTGCGCTGAGCGCGATTGATCAAGTCTGGGATCGGGCCTCGGGATCAAACCTTGCCGTCTCACCGCCCAATTCGCCATCTACTCAATTTGGGGCAAGACGACGAATCACCCGTGCTTTATCTTTAATGTGCCATTAAGCTTAATACTGCGTGTTTCGGGGACAAACGGTGTTTCACACTCTGATTATTGTTCTATACGGCGCAGTCGCCGCGATCGCCTTGGGCATGAGCCTGCTGGAAGGCTGGGTCAATCATGATCGCTGGACGGTGCACCGCATTGCCGGGCTGATCGCCTGCCTTTTCTGGCCGCTGCCGCTTGTTTTCTTCGTCCTGCACGGTTCCGTTTCCCGTCTCGCCACGCGTTTTTCCTGAACGTCAAACCTGCGAACACAGCCGCCTGCATCCATTGCGGGTTGCCGAAATCGCTTGAGGCTATCAGCCGATTCACCTAAGCCTTGGAAAAAGCCGGTTTTGCCGGCCTTCATCCGTGCTGCAGGGAGGGGACATGGCCGATGTCACGGCTCTGACATTTTTGGCCCTGTGTCTGCCGCTGATCGGTGCTCTCGCCGCTCCCGTCATCATCCGCCTCTTGGGCGCAGGCGGCGCCTGGGCGCTCGCTGTCGCCCCTTTGCTCGCCTTCCTGCATTTCCTGCGTCTCGTGCCGCAGATCGCGCGCGGCGAAATCGTAACCGGCGGTTATGACTGGGTGCCGGGCCTGGGCGTCCGCTTTTCCTGGTTCCTCGACGGATTGTCGCTCACCTTTGCTCTGTTGATTACCGGCATCGGCACGCTGATCGTGCTCTATGCCGGCGGATATCTCAAAGGCCATCCGGATCAGGGCCGGTTCTTCTCCTTCATCTTTCTCTTCATGGGCGCGATGCTGGGCGTCGTGATCTCCGACAGCTTCCTGATGTTCTTCATTTTCTGGGAGCTCACCTCGATCACCTCCTTCCTGCTGATTGGTTTCGATCATGAACGGGAAGCGGCACGACGCGCAGCACTCCAGGCGCTGGTCGTGACAGGCGGGGGAGGGCTGCTGCTGCTCGCCGGCTTGCTCATCCTCTGGGACATGACCGGCGTCGCGCAGCTATCCGACCTGCTGCAGTTCGGCGACGTCGTCAGGGGCAGCCCGCTCTACTTGGCGGCGCTGCTGCTGGTGCTCGGCGGCGCTTTCACCAAGTCGGCACAGTTTCCCTTCCATTTCTGGCTGCCGAACGCCATGGAAGCGCCGACTCCCGTTTCCGCCTATCTGCATTCCGCCACGATGGTGAAGGCCGGCGTCTATCTGCTGATGCGGCTGAACCCGGTCATGGGCGCGACGCCAGCATGGGAGGTCTTGCTGCCCGTCTTCGGTGGCCTGACGCTCGTTGTGGGCTCCGTGCTCGCCATACGCCAGACGGATCTGAAGCTGAAGCTTGCCTATACGACCGTTTCGTCCCTTGGCCTGCTGGTGATGCTGACCGGCTTCGGCTCGGCCTATGCCGTCGAAGCGGCGGTGCTTTATCTGGTGGCGCATTCGCTCTTCAAGGGAGCGCTCTTCATGGTCGCGGGTATCATTGACCATGAGACCGGCACGCGGAACATCACACGACTTCGGGGCCTGAGAAAGGCCATGCCGCTCACCTTTGCGATCGCCATAACCGCCGGAATGTCCATGGCCGGCCTGCCACCTTTCTTCGGCTTCCTGGCCAAGGAGGAAATCTATGCGGCACTTGCCGGTGGCGATCCCTATTCCATCCTCGCCACCGCAGTCGCCATTTTCGGCAATGCGTTGATGTTCGCGATCGCCTTTGCCGTGGCGCTGAGACCCTTCTTCGGCCCGCCGGTAGAGACACCGAAACATCCGCACGAGGCGCCGATCCTGCTCTGGTTCGGCCCGGCCGTTCTTGCTCTGGCAGGTCCGCTTGCCGCATTCTTTTCCGGCGTCACGAATCGCATGATTTCCTCGCCAATGGCTTCCGCCGTGGCGGGCCGGCCCATGGCAGTCTCCATTTCGCTTGTCCCTCATGTCGGCGTGCCGCTTGCCCTGTCCCTGCTGACGATAGTGCTCGGCATCGCCGTCTATTGGCAGCTCGATCGCGCCCGTGCGCTCGTGGCCTATATGCTGCGTTCCGCCCACGGCCCTGATCGTGGTTTCGATCACGCCATCGCCGGGCTTGTCCGTTTCGCCCATCGCGTCATCGGTATCGTCCAGCCGGGACGTCTGGATATCTACGTCGCCTGTACCTTCCTCTGCGTCGCGGCAATTCTGCTCGTGCCGCTCGTCACCCACGGCGAACTTCCGGCGACTTTTGTTTGGCCCAACGACCTGCGCCTGCATGAAGCCGGCATCATGCTCATCGCTGTGCTCGGCCTTCTTGCCGTCTTGATCGCC
This sequence comes from Rhizobium sp. P1_E6, assembly GCF_056405875.1. NCBI lineage: Bacteria > Pseudomonadati > Pseudomonadota > Alphaproteobacteria > Hyphomicrobiales > Rhizobiaceae > Rhizobium > Rhizobium sp. P1_E6. The sequence continues at coordinate 5,564 of NZ_JBFUBG010000029.1, forward strand.
CGCGACCGGCTGACGGCGATCGTCTCGCTCGGCATTCAGGGTTTCGCTGTTGCGCTGATCTTCCTGCTCTTCGGCGCCCCCGACCTCGCTTTTACCCAGTTCATGGTCGAAACGCTCGCGGTCGTCATCCTCGCCCTCGTGATGACCCGGCTGCGCCTTTCACCGACCGATCCGCGCCACGGCGCCCGCCGTCTCTTCGATATCGCCCTTTCGCTCGCCTGCGGCCTGGGCTTGGCACTACTCCTGATGCGGGCCACGGAGGCGCCGTTCAACACGGCGCTCAGCGATTTTTTCAATGCCCATTCAAAGCTGATCGCCCACGGCGCCAATGTCGTGAACGTCATCATCGTCGATTTCCGCGGCACGGACACGCTCGGCGAAATCGCCGTCGTCGCGGTGACGGGACTGGCGATCCTCGCGCTCATCCGCATTCGCGGCAATACGGAGCGGCGGCTGGCAACGAACGATCCGGACGCGGAGGGCGCAGAATGATGTTTGCCAGCCCGCCGCGCTTTCCCAAGCTCCTTCATTCCTGTGCTTGTCACAGGAATCCAGTGTGTTCAGGTCCTTGGACACAGAAGACCCTTTCCCTTGTAGCGTATGAGTTGTTCACGGCGTGGACGCGCAGTGGCTGGATACCTGTGGCAAGCACAGGAAAGAGGGACAGAGGGTTGCCCCGGACAGACCACTTGAACGTTTGCAGTCGGTCTTCGGCCTATCCAGTTACGCCTCTTCATGGAGGCACGCCATGAACACCCTCATCTTCCGCACCATCGCCCCCTTCATCACCGCGCTGATGCTGCTTTTCTCCGTCTTCATCCTGCTGCGCGGCCACAACGAGCCCGGCGGCGGCTTCATCGGCGGGCTGATCGCAGCCTCGGCGCTCGCGATCTACGGCATTGCCTTCGGTGTGGAAGCAGTACGCCGGGCGATCCGCTTCCACCCGCTGGCGATTGCCGGCTTCGGGCTGCTGCTCTCCTGCCTCGCCGGCCTGATCTCCGTCCTCTTTGCCGTGCCCTTCATGACCGGCCTCTGGGTCTATCCCGTCCTCTTCGGTGTGGAAGTGCCGCTCTCGACGGTCATGCTGTTCGATCTCGGCGTCTATTTCGTCGTCCTCGGCGCAGTCGCCTCGATTGCGCTGGCACTGGAAGAAAGGGAGGTCGACTGATGGAAGCGCTTTTCGCCATCCTCGTCGGCCTGTTCTTTTCGGCCGCGGTCTATCTGATGCTGTCACGGTTCTCGATCCGCATCATGCTCGGCATTGCCATTCTCGGCAATGCCGTGAACCTTCTGATCTTCACGGCAGGAAGGCTGACCCGGGAAGTTCCGCCGATCATCCCCGCTGGCGCTGACATACTGCCATCGGGTGCCGCAAATCCGCTGCCGCAGGCGCTGATCCTGACCGCGATCGTCATCTCATTTTCCTTCCTCGCTTTCCTGCTGGTGTTGACCTATCGCGCCTATCAGGAGCTCGGCACTGACGATACGACCCGCATGCATGATGCCGAACCTGAAGACCGGCCGCTACCGCCGTTGGGGTATTGAGGATGGCTGTGCGGATGCTCACCCCCCTCTGCCCTGCCGGGCATCTCCCCCACAAGGGGGGAGATCGACCCGTGGCCCGACCTTCGCACATCGCTGACGTACTGCAGTTTGGGACGCTTCTTGTTTGGGGAAGCCCGCGCTTCCAGCCGATCTTCCCCCTCATGGGAGGCACCGCCTAATGGCCGCCCCCGTCTCCGATCTTTCTGCCGCCATGGTCACCGCTCCGATCCCGCTGGTCCATTGGCTGGCGATCCTGCCGGTCGCGCTTTGCATCAGCCTCGGCGCGCTGCTCTTGATGCTGCGCAGCTTTCCCCGCCTGCAGGCATGGATCGCCATTACCGGCCTCGCCGTTCTCGTGCTTCTCGACGCCGCTCTGCTGCGGCAGGTCGTCCAACACGGCCCGCTCACCATGGTCATGGGCCGCTGGCTGCCGCCCTTCGGCATCGCTTTCACAGTGGATATTCTGAGCGCGCTGATGGCGCTCGCTGCCGCTGTGGCGACCCTGGCCACCGGCATCTATGCTCTGTCGGATACGACCGAAAGCGGCCGGAGATACGGTTTCTTCCCGCTGCTGATGCTGCTGATATCAGGTGTCACTGGCGCCTTCCTGACCGGCGATATCTTCAACCTCTATGTCTGGTTCGAGGTGCTGCTCATATCCTCCTTCGGCCTGCTGATTCTTGGCTCCGAACGGGCGCAGATCGATGGCGCGCTGAAATATGCGGTGCTGAACCTCATCGCCACCACGCTGTTCCTGATATCGGTCGGCATCCTCTATGCGAGCTTCGGCACGCTCAACATGGCCGATATCGCCGAGCGGTCAGCGGGCCTTGCCGGCACCGCGCCCTTGATGACGCTTGCCTGCCTCTTTCTGCTCGCCTTCGCCATGAAGGCCGCGGCCTTTCCGGTCAATTTCTGGCTGCCGGCCTCCTATCACACGCCGCGCATTGCCGTTTCCGCGCTCTTTGCCGGCCTGCTGACCAAGGTGGGTGTCTATGCACTGCTGCGCGTCCTCGTCATGCTGCTGCCGGCCGAACGGGATGAACTCAGCCTGCTGATAGCCATAGTCGGTGCCCTGACCGTCCTCGTCGGCGCATTGGGCGCTCTCGCCGAAACCGACCTGCGCCGGCTGCTCGGCTATGTGGTGATCTCGGGCATCGGCAACATGCTGATCGGCGCTGCTCTTGGCACGGCGGACGGCCTGGGTGGCGCGGTCTTTTACGCATTGCATTCGGTCGTACTGATGACGGCGCTCTATCTTCTCGTCGGCGAGGCGGGAAGGCGGGGTGGCTCCTTCTCGCTTGCCGCGCTCGGTGGTCTCTATCGCCAGAACGGCTGGTTCGCGGCGATTTCGTTCATGCTGCTCTTCGCCGCCTGCGGCCTGCCGCCCTTTTCCGGCTTCTGGCCGAAAGTGCTGCTGGTCAAGGCCTCGCTCGATCTTGGTGCCTGGTGGCTGGCCGGCGCGATCCTGCTCGGCGGCTTCCTGCTGACGATCACCATCGGTCGTGTCTTCCTGCTCGCTTACTGGCGTCCATCCCCGCTGCTCCTGCCGCCGATGCGGACCGGCTGGACGGCCGGTTTGCCGCTTGCGGCATTGACGATCCTCGTCATCGGTTTCGGCATCCTGCCGGAGCAATTGCTGCAGCTCGTCCGGTCGGCAGCCGATGGGCTGGCGGATCCCTCCGCCTACATCTTCTCCGTCTTTCCGGAAGGGGCTCTGCAATGATCGTCCTGTTCCTCAGCCTGCCACTTGCCATCGCCTGGGTTGCCGTGACAGGCAGCGCTTCGCCGCATAATTTCGTTCTCGGCCTGGCCCTGTCGCTGCTGTCGCTTGCTGTCGTGCGTGAGGCCTTTGCCCGCCGTTCGCTGCCGCGCCGTATCCGTCCGCTGCGCGTCCTCCTGCTGGCCGGCCTTTTCCTGAAGGAGTTGGCGCTTTCCGCCTGGCGGGTGGCGCTGACGGTGCTGTCGCCGCGCATGCAGCTCGCACCCGGCATTCTTGCATTCCCACTGAGCGTGACGAGCGATTTCCAGATCGCCCTGCTTGCCAATCTCATCACGCTGACGCCGGGAACACTCTCCGTCGATGTCTCCGAGGATCGGCGCACGCTCTATGTCCATGCACTGGATTGCGCCGATCCGGAGACGGTCAGGCGCGGCATTGCTGATGGTTTCGAACGCCGCATCATGGAGGCCTTCGGATGATAACGCCCGCCGCCATCGTTTCCGCCGCGGCCATAACAGCGCTTGGCATCCTCTGCCTTGCCTTGCTTGTCACCGTCTGGCGGGTCATCGTCGGCCCCAGCCTGCCGGATCGAATCCTGGCGCTCGACATGCTGACGGGTATCGCGATCGGCTTCATCGCCGTCGTCGCTGTGCGTACCGGCTTCTCGCTTTACATCGATATCGCCATTGCGCTCGGCCTCGTCGGCTTCCTGGCAACGGTCGCCTTCGCCCGTTTCGTGCTCTCGCGCGGAAAGGCGGGAGAAGCTGGGCCTGTGACGCGAAGGAGGAGCGAATGATGATGGACTACGCGCTGGCGATAATCACCGCGGTCCTGCTGGTGGCTGGCGCCTTGTTCGCGCTGGTGGCTGCGATCGGTATCGTGCGCTTGCCGGATCTCTACACGCGCATGCACGCCGCCTCCAAGGCCGGCACGGTCGGTTCCGGCCTGTTGTTGCTTGCCGCCGGTCTTTACTCAGGTGAACTTGCCGTGCTTGTGAGGGCGCTCGCCGGTTTCCTCTTTTTCATCTTGACGGCGCCGGTTTCTGCACACCTTCTTGCGAGAGCTTCGCATAAAACTGGACATTTCCCGGTCCTTACCTCAGTACGTGACGATATGCGAATACGCTAGGATGAGGGCTATTCAGAATTTTAAGCAATTTTACGCAAACTTATGCACTGGAAGCACGAGTAAAGCTTGCTGAACTGCTGACCAATTCTTTKTGATGGATTTTTTTTCTAGGAAAATCACAATTAATAATTGGCCTTTTTGGAAAACGATGCTATTTGAAAAACTAAGTAGAGTTCTGATTGTGAATTAGAATCGTACTGCTTCCAAGTCCCTTAGCCTTGATTGCCAATGTCTAACTGGGTGATGGCCTGGAAGAATACGTAGTAGCTCACTTTCAGGCAGTATTAGCGCAGAAATACGGTCTTCGGAATCTAGGGGTGGATTTCCGGTTTTTCGAAACAAAGGCTGCTGCCTGCTCTTTTGCTGTTTGGCTCTGCGACGAGGGTTCTTTGTCTTTTGGGAGAAGGACCATTTGAGCATGCTAACAGGAGAAAGAATATGACGGATATGGCGACCGGCAATGCGCCGGAGCTGCTTGTGGAACTGACGGCCGATATCGTCGCGGCCTATGTCAGCAACCACGTTGTCCCGGTCAGCGACCTGGCCAATCTGATTTCCGACGTACATTCGGCATTGAGCAACACATCCGTACCGCAGCCGGTGGCAGCGGTCGTCGAAAAGCAGAAGCCCGCAGTCTCTGTCCGCAAGTCCGTACAGGACGAGCAGATTACGTGCCTGGAATGTGGCGGCAACTTCAAGTCCTTGAAGCGTCACCTGATGACGCATCACAATCTCGCGCCGGAAGAATATCGCGAGAAGTGGGATCTGCCTGCCGATTACCCGATGGTGGCCCCAGCCTATGCCGAAGCGCGCTCGCGCCTCGCAAAGGAAATGGGCCTGGGACAGCGCCGCAAGCGCGGTCGCGGCTGAATATTATACAGCTGGACGATAAAAAGCCGGGCCTGTTGCCCGGCTTTTTTGTATTTGCCGGTCGTCCCATCGAATGACTTTCGGCCCTCGTCATTTATCTTCAAAAAAAGCACGGCAAAAAATGTCGGCCCCGCGATTGCTCATCCGTCTCTAGAGCATGTCGCGCAAAAGTGCGCAGCGGTTTTGCGTTCGGAATTGCGTGAAAGCAAAGAGATCGGGCATCTCCGTGTTTCGAAGAAAGCGGAGATCTCAGACAGGCAGGCACTCATGCCGCCGTAAACAAGAGGAGAAGAGACAATGCGCGTAATGGTCATCGTCAAGGCGACAGCAGACAGTGAAGCAGGCGTCATGCCCTCGACTGAACTTCTGGAGGCCATGGGCAAATATAACGAGGATCTGGTCAATGCCGGCATCATGCTGGCTGGCGAAGGCCTGCATCCGTCGTCCAAGGGAAAGCGCGTCGCTTTCGATGGCCCGAAACGCCTCGTCATCGACGGCCCCTTCGCCGAAACCAAGGAACTGATCGCCGGTTACTGGCTGTGGCAGGTCAAGGACATGGACGAGGTGTTGGAATGGATCAAGCGTTGCCCCAATCCGATGCCAGGCCCGAGCGAAATCGAGATACGCCAGGTCTTCGAAGCCGCTGATTTCGGCGAAGCCTTCACGCCGGAGCTTGCCGAACAGGAAGAGCGCCTGCGCGAAAAGATGGCTGACGGCAAATAGTCCCATCAGGGGACATTATACACGGGCGTCCGGTGGATTTCCTCCGGGCGCTCAGCCGTGTGTCTTGCAGCTCTGTATTATACCGATCACGCGCCCTCAGGCGGCAGCGCGTACACGCGCTTCCTCGCGGATGCGGTTTACCATGGAGCGCAGCCCGTTGGAGCGCTGCGAGGAGAGGTTTTCGGTGAGCCCGATCTTGGAGAAGATTTCGAAGGCATCAAGCGAAGCGATTTCGGACGCCGTTTTGCCGGAATAGGTGGCGAGCACGATGGCGACGAGGCCACGCACGATATGCGCATCGGAATCGCCCTCGAAACTCATCAGCGGATTGTCCGGATTGCCGGACGTATGCGTTACCAGCCACACCTGGCTGGCGCAGCCCATGACCTTGTTCTCGGAGGTCTTCTTCTCGTCGGCCAGGTCCGGCAGCGCCTTGCCGAGTTCGATGACGTATCGGTAGCGGTCTTCCCAGTCGTCCAGGAAGGAGAAATCGTCGATGATCTGGTCGAGGGTCGCCATGCTGTCAGGCCTTTCAGTGTTATCCGTTCATATAGGCGAAGCGACCGCAGATTTGAACCGTTAAAAAGAAAAGCCGCGAGGGATGGGCATCCTCGCGGCGCAGCAAAATGCTGAAATAAACAGGGCAGGCACGTCAGGCATGGGGCATCTCCGCGTCATGCGGACCACCGATGCAAGCTTGGATACGGGCGGCGTCGCCCGCAAAAATTTGTCAGATCGCCGGCTTCGGTGTCGGCAGCGGGATCRCGCCGGCCGGAATGGTGCCAGCCGAGATAGTGCCGGTCACGACCCGTTCGGCCGAAACACCCTCGTCTACCGGCGGGCGGTAGGGCTGCGGCAGGTGCGGCATCGGCTGGCTCAGCGCAGCCTGTGCCTCACGCACGGTATTGGTCACGGCGTCCGGCAGGGAAGGAGCGGCGAGCGCCACGGGCGCTTGCGGCACGGCCGACTTTGCGGAAGCCATTTTGGATGCATCGTCCGTGAACTGGCTGTCGAGCAGTTCATAGGCGACACGGGCGCCCTCGCGGGCCCGGTAGCCGAGAGCCGTCAAGGTCTCAGCACCCTTGCTGCAGACCTCGGGTTTTTCGGAGCACATGCCGGTCATATAGTCATAGGCGCCGCTTGCCGCCGTGAAGGCGTCGGAAAGCTGCAATTGCGTGTGGCCGGTATTGTCGCGGCTCTCCGAGCTGAAAACCGAGAGAGCGACGAGTACAAGGCCAAACCAGAATGATCCTTTGATCAGAAACCACATTGTCTTGCCCATCCTGTTTCCCCGTTCGGTCTTGTTGCCGAATCGGGCCGGTTGTCCGGTGTGTTTTCACCCTACCGCCAAGTTGCGAATGCCGCTTTTCGAAACTCGCTGGCATTTGCGGCAAATTTGTCTCGAATTTTAATGATCGGCATTTTCGGGGCATTTCAGTCGAATTCTAACGATCGCCGTTAAGCATGGTGGCAGTCGCTGCCTGCAATTGCTGGGCTTTTGGTCCGCCGTCTTGCCACAAGAGTTAACGCAATGCTGAAATATGAGGAAAATCCGTCGCTTACCTGCTATTAACCACAAAATTCAAAGAGCATTGCGGATGGCCCAAAACGGGACTTTTGGCGTTTTTGGGCTGTGGAGGGCGACTTTGCCTTATCCTTTCTTTAAGCCGCGAGGGCCTATTGTCCGGGTCAATGAAAGGCCTTTTTGGCAGGTATTGCGTGCGTGTATTGAGTGACATTGGCGGCCGGGCGACAGCCCTCGTGGACCGGGCAGCGGCAGGCTGGCTTTCCCGGACGAGCGGCGGCGAAGCTGTGCGCCAGAGCGAGCTCGCCATTCTGCGCCGCCTCGTCTTCCTCTCCTCTGCCGCTCTTATTGCCGCTCCGGTCGGCCTCTCCATCGTCACCAGCCCCGCTGTTGCGCTACCGGCCGGTGTCGCCACGGTCTGCGCCGCCTTCCTGTTTTCTGCCGTCGGCAGCATCGCGCTTTCCCGCCAGGCTATCCCCCCGAACACAGCAGCAGCGAGCGCCGACGATCTCTTCCTTGAAATGAGCCCGGGTCTCGTGCTCTTCCTCGACCCTCATGGCGCTGTGACGACGGCGGGTGGCCGCGACAAGCGCGACTATCTCACCTGGATGCGCGATCTGAAGGGCAGGGGTTTCTTCGAACAGGTCCATGTCTCCGACCGCATCCTCTTCCTGCAGGCGCTGGATGCCATGCGCCAGGGCGAGGAAAAGGCAACCGTCGATCTCAGGCTGGAACGTCCCTCCGTCTCGCGCGATAACCGCCAGTTCGCCTATCTGCGCATGGACATGACCGCGCGACGGGATATGGACGGCGTGCTTTCGGCCGTCATTGCCCAGTTGCATGACGTGTCGGTGGAGCAACGGCTTCGCGCCGAGGCGCAGACGCGTGCGGCCGACGCGGAATCGGCCAATGACGCCAAGTCCCGTTTCCTCGCCGCCGTCAGCCACGAGCTGCGCACACCGCTGAACGCCATCCTTGGCTTCTCGGATATCCTGATCGGCGAATATTTCGGCAAGTTCGAAAACGACCGCCAGCGCGAATATGTCGGCCTGGTCCGTGAATCCGGCGCGCACCTGCTCTCCGTCGTCAACACGATGCTGGACATGAGCAAGATCGAGGCCGGCCGTTATGACCTGCTGCTCGAGCCTTTCGATATCGGTGCGTCGATCCGATCCTGTGAATCGATGCTGGCGCTGCAGGCCAAGAGCAAGGGTGTCACTCTGACGAACCGCGTCCAGCGCGGCATCGGCGAAGTGATGGCCGATCAGCGCGCATTGCAGCAGATCCTCATCAATCTCGTCGGCAATGCCGTGAAGTTCACCGAAGCCGGTGGCGTGGTCACCGTCGATGCGGCCATGCGCGACGGCATTCTCAAGCTGACAGTCAGCGATACCGGCATCGGCATTCCCGCCGACAGGCTCGCCACACTCGGCCAACCTTTCGTCCAGATTCAGAATGATTATACCCGCCGTTTCGAGGGCACGGGTCTTGGCCTCTCGCTGGTCAAGGGACTTGTCGCCCTGCATGGCGGCCATTTTGCCATCGCCAGCCAGCCGGGCGAAGGCACCATCATCACCATCGAGATCGCGGCGGATGGTTCCGGCGCCTGCACCGGTGAGGATGCCGGCCATGCGGGGGCGGTCGAGTTTCCGCCACGGCTGAAGGGTGCGGTTGTCGCCGCAGAAGTGGAGGAGGGGCTCTTCGATGGCCGCGCGCAAGCGAAAATCGCCTAAGGGCAAGAAGGCGCGGCAGCAGCCGGGCCTTTTGATGACCGGTGTGGCGGCGCTTGGTGGCGTCGGCCTGCAGGGCGCGAGTGCGCTGGGCGGCCTCGGCCTTCAGGGCGCAGGTGTGCTTGGCGGCGTCATCGGCCGCAATCCCTCCGTTGCCGGTGGCACGATCGCCTTCGTCGTCATCTTCTCTTTCGTCGCCGCCAATGCGCTCTGGTATCAGYCGGGCTCGCACCCGCATCCGATCTTCCGCACCCGCGATCCGGGCGCGCCGAACGCCATCGGCTTCCGTCCGCAGACCGAGCCGCAGGGCGATGTCACCACTTTCCGCATCGAGCGGCCGGACGATGCCGGCGCAACGACAGATACGACACCGCCTGCTGCAGCCGCCCAGCAGCCGAACCAGCTCGTCATGGATATCCAGAAGGAGCTGATCCGCCGCGGCCTTTATAACGGCAATGCCGACGGCGTCATCGGCCCGCGCACCAGTGCGGCCATCCTCTTCTTCGAGGAAACGGTCGGTATGGCGCAGAGCGGGGATGCGACGCCTGATGTGCTCGCAGCGCTCAGAACCGATGCTGTCGGCCCCTCGACCATTCCCGCCGAAAAACCGCGGGAGGATGTGACGTCGAAGGCGACGGAGGAAGATCCGGTGGCAGCCGCCATCCGCAGCGCCGAAAAGACCGTCAAGACGGCGCCGTCCTCGCCGAAGCAGGTTCCGCTGTCAGGAATTTCCAATGTCGATCTGGTGCTGAAGATCCAGAAGGGCCTCACCAACATGGCCTACGCAAATGTCGGCGTCGATGGAGTGGCAGGCGAACAGACCCGCGCTGCCATCAAACATTTCCAGAAGCACTACAACTTGCCGGAAAATGGCGAGCCAAGTGAAGCCGTGCTGAAGAAGCTCAAGGAAATCGGCGCGCTCTAGGTCAGATCAAAGCCGTGCTGCGCATCACGGCGCCTATTGCCTGATCAACTCCCTTATCCGCTCCACTGGCGAATTGCCGGACCGGGGGCCGAAGCACCTTGGCCTCATCGCCGATATCGACCAGTCGGCCCATTTCCAAACCGGATGAACCTTCGGCCCTTCATTCCCTGTCGTCAAACTTGCCGCGCCAGGGCTGGCGGCCTGTTCGACAGCCGCAGGAGACGGTAGTCGACGGTCGGCACCCGTCCTTCGACATCGACCACCTCTTCGATCGGGCCGATATTGACGGCCGCCGATGTCCGGTAGCGTTTCGGCGCAATGCCGGTTACGCGCTTGAAGGCGTTGCTGAAGGCGCTTTCGGAAGTATAGCCGAGCGAAAGCGCCAGCGAGGAAACGGGCGTCGAGCCCTCGCGCAACGCCCGTTCGGCAAGACGCATGCGCCAGGCGGTGAGATAGGTGAGCGGAGCGACGCCCGCGACCGTCTTGAAGCGCAGCGCAAAGCTGGTGCGCGACATGCCGGCCGATTTCGCCAATTCCGAAAGTTGCCAATCGTGCGCCGGGTCCGCATGCATGAGGCGCAGCGCCGGCGCAATCTTTTCGTCGCCGAACGCGCGCAGCCAGCCGACGGTCAGCGGCTCCGATGTCATGATATGGGCGCGCAGCACCTGCACGAAGATGAGCTGCGAAAGCTGGGTGGAGGCAAGCAGCGCGCCCGGCTGGCCTGCCGCCATTTCCCGCACCAGCTGGTCGAGCAGCCAGCGCAGCACGCCGGCTTCCGCAACGGTCGCCCGCACATGGATGACCGGCGGCAGCACGTCGAGCAGCAGCGCCGTACCGGTCGGACCAAGCGCGATATGGCCGCCGATATAGAGGAAGTCCTCGCCGGTGCCGTGCCGCGCCATGCCATTGACCTTCTTGTCCTTGAAGGTTGTGACGGCATCGGCCGGCGTCACCGCAAGATCGGTTGCCAGCACGAAGGAATGCTTGCCGTTGAGCAGGACTACGTCGCCGGCTTCGAGCAGGATCGGCGCGCTGCCATTGTCCAGCACCAGCCAGCACCGGCCCTTGGCCACCGCGCTGATCTTGATGCGGTTCGGCTGCGGAAAGGCGAGTGCCCAGGGGCCGCCGGCAATCAGCCCGCCGGCCATCAGGCAGCGGGCATCGAGCAGACTGAGCATTTCGGAGAGAGGATCACTGGTCATCTTTGTACGATGGCGCAAGAAATCGGGATTTACAAGCATTCAGAATCCCGCTTGCCGGACGTAGATGTTGTCCGACTAGAAAGGAAACACTCGATGTCCACTCCACAAGCTCCCATCGGCTCCGGCTTCGGCGCAGCGTCTACGGCGGAAGAAGTGATTGCCGGCCACGATCTCTCGGGCAAGGTGGCGATCGTCACGGGCGGTTATGCCGGCCTTGGCCTCGAAACTGCCCGCGTGCTGGCAGCGGCCGGCGCCAAGGTTATCGTGCCCGCCCGCAATATCGAGAAGGCCAGGGCCGCGGCCGAAATCGTTCCCGGCCTGCAGCTCGGTTACATGGACTTGATGGATCCCAACTCCATCGACGATTTCGCCGATCGTTTCCTGGAAGACGGTGAGCCGCTGCATTTCCTCATCAACAACGCCGCCGTCATGGCCAACCCACTGACGCGCGACAGCCGCGGCTACGAATCGCAGTTTTCCACCAACCATCTCGGCCACTTCCAGCTCGCCGCCCGCCTCTGGCCGGCGCTGGTGAAGGCCGAAGGCGCCCGCGTCGTTGCCGTCTCCTCACGCGGTCATGTCCGCTCCGGCGTCGATTTCGACGATCCGATGTTCGACAGCCGCGAATACCAGCCCTATGTCGCCTACGGCCAGTCGAAAACGGCCAATGCGCTTTTTGCCGTCTCTCTGGATGCTTTAGGCGCAAGAGACGACGTGCGCGCCTTCTCGCTGCATCCGGGCGGCATCGTCACGACCGATCTCATCCGTCACCAGTCGCGTGAATATCTGCTCGCGAGCGGCTATATGGATGCCGACGGCAACCCGGTCATCGACCCCGAGAACAACAAGAAGACCATCGCCCAGGGTGCGGCAACCACCATCTGGTGCGCCGTCAGCGACAAGCTCGATGGCATGGGCGGCGTCTATTGCGAAAACTGCGATATCGCCAAGGCCGTGCCCGGTGACTCCGAGGAGTTGCTCGGTGTGCGTCCCTGGGCGACCGACCCGGAACTTGCCGAACGACTCTGGCAGATGAGCGAAAGGCTGACCGGCCTCACACAGAGCTGAAGCCTTGCGACCTAAGTCTAATCCCCGATATTCTTAGTCAATTGTTAACCATGTTGCTTGAAGCTTCTCTAATATAGCTTGGGGGAGCTCGATCATGCAGGCGCTGAAGGCGGTGGAGGAGAATGCCGCAAGTCCAGTCTATGAACCGGATGGGCCGGATCGCGCCGCGCTGCGCCATATCCTCTCGCGCCTTGCCGAAGAGGCCTCTACGCTCGGCGTCGATCTCGTTGATATTGCCGGCGCCATCCAGGACATGGCGGCAATGTCCGCCCGCCATGTCGCCGCCTTCGATGATGTCACCCGCACGGCCCTGTCGATTGCCGAGACCAACCGCTCCGTCGCCGTTTCCCTTCGTGAGACCGATAGTACCGCCTCCGAAGCCCGCCATATGCTGAAGGAATCGGCCGATCGCCTGTCCGGCTCGGTCGAGGAAATCCGCCACATGGTTCAGTCCTCCGAAGAGATCAGTACGGAAATCTCCGACTTCTCCCGCTCGCTGACCGATGTGGATGAGGTGGCCGCCGAGATCAGCACCATCGCCCGCCAGACCAATCTTCTGGCGCTCAATGCGGCGATCGAGGCCGCCCGCGCCGGCGAGACGGGCAAGGGCTTTGCCGTCGTCGCCTCTGAGATCCGCGCTTTGTCGCTGCAGACCTCCAAGGCGACGGGCGCCATTCAGGAAACGCTGGAGCGGCTTCGCGTCAAGATCGACCGTCTCTCGACTGTCGGCGGCGGCGCGCGCAAGAGTGCTGCTGGCGTCAGCGAAAAATCCGAGACGATGCGCGGCGCCTTCGAAAGCATGGAGCATGTGATTACCCGCATCCTCGATAGCTCCGCCGTCATGGCCAATACGACCGAGGCCGTGGACCGCGATTGCGCCGGCTTCGTCGCCAAGCTCGGCGAAATGTCGGCCGAAGTGCTCGATTCCAACTGCCGGCTGCAGCAGGCGGCAAAACGCGTCGACAGTGTCGTCGGCCTGTCGGAAACGCTGATCCAACTGACCGCGAGCGCCGGTGTCGAGACAGCCGACCGCCACTGGATCGAACAGGCGCAATCCGTCGCCGCCCGGATATCCCATGCCCTGGAGCGTGTGGTCGCAGAGGGTGGGATCGGCATGGAGAGTCTGTTCAGCCGCCACTATCATCCCATTCCCGGAACCGATCCGGTGCAGATGATGACGCCTTTCACCGAGCTCGCCGACCGCCTGCTGCCGCCGATCCAGGAGCCGGCGGCGGCTTCCGACGAGTGCATCGCCTTCTGTGCCGCTGTCGATGGAAACGGCTACCTGCCGACCCATAACAAGAAGTTCTCGCAGCCGCAGAAGCCGGGCGACACCATCTGGAATACGGCCAACTGCCGCAACCGCCGCATCTTCAACGATCGCGTCGGCCTGGCCGCCGGCAGAAGCACCGCTCCCTTCCTCGTCCAGACTTACCGTCGGGACATGGGCGGCGGCAATTTCGTCATGATGAAGGATATTTCCGCCCCGATCACTGTCCGCGGCAGGCATTGGGGCGGCTTGCGGCTGGCGGTAAAGGTATAGCGTTGCCGCCACTTGCCGCGCGGTCTATACCGCGCTCATGAGATTACGCGCCGACATCTATGTTTCCGCTCTCGTCCGCCGGGTTTTCTCTGCGGGCGATTTTGCTGCCGTAGAGAAGAAGGGTGCCGAGGAAGCCGGCGCGATCTTCATTCGCCAGCGCTTCCGCGACGGTCTCGAGACCCTTTATGCGCCCGCTCCACAGAGCTTCTTCGATGAGGAGAGCAGCGGCGACCGCCTCTTCGAAATCCGGCTCGAACGCGCCGAGCCGGACAAGGTGCGGGAGATGCTGGACCGCGAGCGCAAGTTCGACCCAGATCTCTGGATCGTCGAGCTGGAGACAGACAAGGTCTCGGAACTTATCCCGATGGCCGGCTGACGGCCTGCCTTGAATTTACGCCAATTCCCGCCTAGTTTACTGCCATCCGCAATACCAACAGGATGTGTGCTCAATGGATATGAACCTGATCGCAACGCCAATTCGCCTTGCCATCGGGGATTTCCATGCCTGCATCCATGACGCTTTCCAATCTCTCGTGGTCCACGCCTGACGGCCGGCCGCTTTTCTCCAATATCGATCTGAGCTTCGGCGCCGAGCGCACCGGCCTTGTCGGCCGCAATGGCGTCGGCAAAACCACGCTTTTGAAGCTGGTCGCCGGCGAGCTGCAGCTGCAGACCGGTTCTATCTCGGTTTCCGGCACGATCGGCATCCTGCGCCAGAGTGTGCAGGTCGGGCCGGATGAGACGGTCGCCGATCTCTTCGGGGCGACGGAGCCTCTCGCCATTCTTCGCCGTGCCGAAAGCGGCGAGGCGAGCGCCGACGAGCTTGCTGTTGCAGACTGGACGCTCGAAGCGCGCATCGATGCCGCACTGGAACGATCAGGCCTTGCCGCCAGCCCGCAGACGCTGCTTTCAGCACTGTCTGGCGGTCAGCGCACCCGCGCAGCACTCGCGGCCCTGATCTTCGAGGAGCCGGATTTTCTTGTCCTCGACGAGCCGACCAACAATCTGGATCGCGACGGCCGTGAAGCGGTGATCTCGCTTCTCGGTAGCTGGCGGCACGGCGCTCTCATCGTCAGCCATGACCGCGAATTGCTGGAGACGATGGATGCCATCGTCGAGCTCACGACGCTCGGCGCCACGCGCTATGGCGGAAACTGGAGCGATTACCGCGCTCGCAAGGCTCTGGAACTGGCTGCCGCCGAGCACGATCTTGCGGATGCCAGGAAACGCGTGGCGGAGGTTTCCCGCAGCGCGCAGGAAACGGCCGAGCGCAAGGCGCGCAAGGACAGCGCCGGCAAGAAGAAGGCAGCCAAGGGGGACATGCCGCGTATCATCGCCGGCGGTCTGAAGCGCCAGGCGGAGAGTACCAGCGGTGACAATGCCCGCCTTGCCGAGCGCCGCCACGCCCAGGCGCTTGAGGATGCCGAGGAGGCGCGCAAACGCATCGAGATACTCCAGCCGCTTTCCGTCAAGCTGCCCTCGACCGGCCTGCCGCCAAGCAGATCGGTGCTGAGGATCGACGCGGTCACGGCCGGTTACGAGGCGGGCGAACTGATCATCCGCAAGCTGTCCTTCGATATGACAGGTCCTGAACGCATCGCCGTCACCGGCCCGAATGGCTCGGGCAAGACGACGCTGCTGGCGCTGATCTCGGGCGATCTCCAGCCGTGGGAAGGCGCGGTTCGTGTGCTGACCTCATTCTCCATGCTCGATCAGCGCGTCAGTCTGCTCGATCCCAAGGCCTCGATCCGCGACAACTTCCGGCGGTTGAACCCACAGTCGGATGAAAACGCCTGCCGTGCCGCACTCGCCCGGTTCATGTTCCGGGCGGATGCGGCGCTGCAGATCGTCTCGACGCTGTCAGGCGGCCAGCTTCTGCGCGCCGGCCTTGCCTGCGTTCTCGGCGGCGYGGCACCGCCGGCGCTGCTCATCCTCGATGAACCGACCAACCATCTCGACATCGATTCCATCGCTGCCGTCGAAGCCGGCCTGAGAGCCTATGACGGCGCGCTGCTGGTCGTCAGTCATGACGAGGTGTTTCTGGAGATGGTCGGCATAACCCGCCGGCTGGAGTTGCCGGTGCGCTGAAGCATGTCGCGCAAAAGTGCGCAGAGGTTCTGCGATGACGGCACGCGGAGGCGAGGGCTTGTCTATTCGAAGGAAATGCCGAGCAATTTTTCGCTGAGAGCCCAGAGCCGCTCGGCAGCGTCCGTGTCCATCGCCCAGGGCATCACGCCGCGCAGCTCCTTCGTATCGGCGGGCAGTGCCTCGGCGATATCGCAATCCTCGCAATAGACGCCGCCCATGCCGTCGAGCTGGTGGCTCGTCGCGCACCAGATGGTGGTCGCCGCACCCTGTTCGATCGTCTTGAAGAGCGCGGCAATATGCGCGGGGATATTGCCGTCGGCATCCCGGAAGCCGATTGCTTCCATATCCGCATCCGAGACATAGCGGGTCAACTCGGTCTTGATCGAGCCGGGGTGAACCGAAAAGGCACGCACGCCATGCTCTGCCCCGCGCCGGTCGAGTTCAAGGGCAAACAGCGCATTGGCCGTCTTCGACTGACCATAGGCTTTCCAGGCATCATAGGTGCGACGCTGATAGTTCGGATCGTCGAAATCGATGGGGGAGAAACGGTGTCCGCCGGAGGAAAGTGCCACGACGCGGGCATTGCCGGAGCGCTTCAGCGCCGGCCAGAGCCATGCGGCAAGCTGGAAGTGGCCGAGATGGTTCGTCGCAAACTGCCGCTCGAAACCTCTGTCGTCATGCGCAAACGGTGTCGCCATGACGCCGGCATTGCCAATGAAAAGATCAAGCGGCCGGCCGCTGGCCGCAAATTCCCGCCCGAAGGCATCGATGGAGGCAGGCGCCGAAAGGTCGAGCGGATAAATCTCGATACGTGGCAGATCTTTGAGTGCCACCTTGGCCTTATCGACGTCACGCACCGGCACGATGATGGCAGCACCGGCGTTGGAAAGCACCCGCACCGTCTCCAGGCCGAGGCCGGCATAACCGCCGGTGACGACCGCAAGCTTGCCGGTCAGATCTGCATTGCCGAGTGCTTCTTCCGAAGTCGTCGAGCGGCCGAGACCGGAGGGAAGGGGATATTGGGAAGTAGGCATGACATCCTCGCATCTGTTTCGTGAGCGGTTCGTCCGCTCCTGAGGTGGGCTAGACGTAATGCATCGGATGTAGGATTATCCATGCGCTGAAGTCCAATCTATCTGCGTGATCATCCTAAATGCTTGCTGTCGACCCTCTTTCCGATGTCCTGTCGCTGCTCTCTGCCAGAAGCCTGCTCTCCGCCAGCCTCAGGGCCAAGGGTGGCTGGTCGATCCGTTTCGCTTCTGAGGGCGTGAAGTTCAACGCCGTGCTGGAAGGCGGCTGTTATCTGGTTTCCAACGGTGCCGAGCCACGCTGGCTGGAGGCTGGCGATTGCTTCCTGCTCGTCAATTGCAGCACGTATGTTCTCTGCAGCGATCCGGTGCTGACGCCGGTGGCGCCGTCCGAGATCTTTGGCCCTGATCATACCGCCTCCATCAACGCCGACCTGCCGTGCGAAAGCCTGTTTGCCGTCGGCGGACGTGTTACTTTCGACGATGCCGATGCCGGCCTGCTCCTCGATGCACTGCCGCCGATCCTTTTCGTCAGCGGCAAGTCGCGGGAGGCGACGGCAATCCGCTGGTTGCTGTCGCGGCTGGGGGAGGAGTGGGATGAGAAGCGTCCGGGCGGGTCGGCTGCCGCCGACCATCTGGCCCAGCTTCTCTTCGTAGAGTTGATCCGCGTCTGGTTGCATCAGGCCGATGCGACGACACCAGGATGGCCGCAGGCGCTGAGTGACAGGCGCGTCGGCGCGGCGATCCGTCTCCTGCACGGTGATCCCGCACGGAACTGGCGGCTGCAGGATCTGGCCGAAGCCGCTGGCATGTCACGCTCCAATTTCGCCCTGCGTTTCCGTAAACTCGCGGGCATGGCACCGCTGGATTATCTGCTGCGCTGGCGCATGCGGCTTGGCGCCAAGGCGCTGCGATCAGGCTCGCAGCCGATCTCGGCGATTTCCTATTCGCTGGGTTATCAGTCGGAAAGCGCCTTCAGCAATGCGTTCAAGCGCATCACCGGTGTCGCGCCGCAGCAGTATCGTCGCGATCACTTGAAGGCTGGAGCAGTTTCAGCAAAGGCGTACAGCGGTTTTGCGTCCGGAATTGCGTGAAAACAAAGAGCTGGAACATTGTCGTTATCAGAGGAAAGCGGAAATGTTCTAGCGCGCCCGGCTGACGCTCTTGAGATCGCGCACCGGCGCCTGCCGGATGAAGCGGTAGGCGGGGGTCTGCGCCTGTGCGACGGGAGCCGGCTGGTCTGCTGCGGTTGGCGCTTCCGGATTGTAGGTGTAGCTATCGGCGCGCCGCCATGCGTCCACGCGGGCATGACATTCTTCCGGGTCCAGCGCGTCGAGAACGAGGAAGGCGCGGCTGACATTGTGCGGCACTTCGGCAAGGTGCGGATAGAGCTTCTCCAGCACGAAGACGGAATCGAGGAAGCCCATGCCAAGGCTCGTCAGCGTCGTGGCGAGCTGCTGGCCGGACAGGTCGAGCATGATGCGCTCCGCAAGCCAGCGGCTGGCCGACAGCGCATCGGCTAGCGCAGTGGCGAAATGCACGGCTTCCCGCGAGCGCGCAAAGCGCACCAGTAGCGCCTCCTGAATATCTGACAGCGAGCGAAGGCCAAGGCGGTCCTCATCATTGCGGCCGAGATGGCCGGCAAGGCTGCGGATGCGCTCGCGTAGCGCCTCTTCATTGGCGATGCGTTGTGCTTCCTGCTGGTCCATTTCGGGCGCGACAGGCATCGGCGAAAGCGGTATGGCGTGTTGCTCTGCGGGAGCAGTGGCAGCGGATGGACGCGGCTCGGCCTGGCGCAGCGCCACCAGCGCGTCGATGACATCAGGCGACAGCGAATCGCGGCTGACGATCGCCTTTACATGCGCAGCACCCTGGGTGCGCGCAATCGTGATCAGCGTGTCGTCATTGATCGCCTTGGAGGAGGTGAGAAAAGGTGCGGCGACCTCTATCGGCTGATTGCCGATGAAGAGCGCAACGGCTGCCGGCATGTTCTCGCATTGGGAAAGGGCTGCCACGGCTTGGCGCCTTGCCTCTTCGGAAGAGGCCTGGAAGAGCGGCATGAAGAGTTCGGCAAACTGGCGCAGTTCGGAGCGTGTCGGATGTGACAGGTTCTCGAAACTGCTGACAGTCGCCATTAACACCACGTCCTTCTTCCTGATGGCCATGGGGCCCTCTAGGTCTCGAAACCGGTCACGCACAAGAACACCCTGAAAACGCAGAACAAGCGGGAAACCATGGGGCCGACAAGCGCTGGCGGGACGCGCGTCAGACCATACGGTTATGAACAAATCCTACACCGGTACAGTTAATGCATGCTGAAGATTCTATTAAAATGCAACAGAAATACACACGTTTCGCGTGTTGCGGCTTGATGAGCCGGCAAAATAAAATCGATCGCCCGGGCGCGGGGGCGATTTTCAGTTTTTAAGGATGTGGATAAATAGCCGGCAAATAATCTAAAGACCCTTGCGGCCTCTGAGTGCCGACAGCAGTTTGTCGTGATCGTCATGGCCCGACTGGTAAAGGTCGAGCGCAGTCGAAGCAGCGAACTGCGCTTCGACACTTCTGATGTCGAGATGCTTCTCCGCGCACCACGCATCCAGCGCGCCGCGCAACACATCCAAATCTTCTGAGGTGAATGCGGAACTATACAGAAAGGGCATGGGTTGCTCTCCGTATGACAGCAAGAGCACGTATAATCTCCCAAGCGGCCATCGCTTTAAACTTTTGGCCGATAAGATCACGATACACCCATCGTCTCTTGCCGCAATTAGTATTTTCGTGACGCATTTTTGCAACACCCACCGCGCGGCCGCCGCTTCAGTAAATAAGATCTGTTAACTATATGAATTATTTCTAATTTTATTGGGTGACTTTCAGCCTGACTTTTCTTTTCCGCGGCTGAAACCAAACAACCATTCTGCGCGTTATATCGGCGTCGGGCAGACTGTCCAAAGCAGTGGCTGAATATTAGTAATCTGTTAACGGTCGTGTGTCTCAATTCGGACAGGAACGACGCGATTTGGGAATATGGATCGTGGAAGCTCCGCAGCATCACGGTATTTCAATCAGGTGCCGTGAGAAAGGCGCGAATGCCCTCGGTCCGGTTCATCCGGCGCTTGAGGACGCGCTGGCCCGCAGCATGGCGGGCAGGGTGAAATCCATCGCAAGTTCATCCGTCTCGGGCAGTGCATGGAGACGAGAATGGCAATTGTAGTCGCATTGGCGGACCGGTTGCGTGAGGAGCCGCGCCGCACGGGCAAGGAGCCCCGCGAAGCAAAAATCCTCTGGTTCACCGGCGTCCGTTACGAACGGATCGTCGAAACCCCGAAGAAAAATCCGGCGCATTCTGCGCCGCGTGTCAAGAACAAGTAAATCGGAAAACAACTTAAAGTTTGTCGCGATCTTCGAGATCGGCTACCGCCCTTTAAGTCCTTGTTTGACGCATGTCGTTATCGTAAAACCGATGTACACTTTTGCGCGACATGCTTTAGCGGGCCTCGAGTTCGTCGCAGCCCGCTTCCGTCAGAAAGGCTCGCGCGGCCTCGTCAAAGCTTGCCTGCGGCGCCAGCGTGCGCAGGACCGCATAGCCCTCGGAATGCGCCATCTCCACCAGGATCGTCTGCTGCAGTTCCTGCGGCAGGTTCTTGCGCAGGTCGGTCAGCTGGATCGGGCTTGCTGCGAGAACGTCGAGCGCGCCACCGACGGAGGTGCGATCGTTCATGCTGAAGACCTCGTTAGAGGCGCTGTCATAAATCGCGATGGACCAGAAGGGCACATTGCCCTTGGCGATGAAATGCACCGGCGCTTCGCCCACATCGAAGGAACAGACGGCAGTGCGCACGAAAGGATCGCCATTGGCGAGCCCCGCCTCGTCATAGCGGCTGGTCAGAAGATAAAAATTGTTGGGATCGCCTTCGGCCTCCACCCGCGTTGCGGCATCGCGCCCGGTGAAA
This sequence comes from Rhizobium sp. P1_E6, assembly GCF_056405875.1. Classification (NCBI taxonomy): domain Bacteria; kingdom Pseudomonadati; phylum Pseudomonadota; class Alphaproteobacteria; order Hyphomicrobiales; family Rhizobiaceae; genus Rhizobium; species Rhizobium sp. P1_E6. The sequence continues at coordinate 26,618 of NZ_JBFUBG010000029.1, forward strand.
TGCGGCAGTGCGAGAATGATGACGAGGTGCAGAAGGGCTGCGCCGAAAAGCCCCGTTATGACGGCGAAGAACACTCTAAGCATTGCCGCACCCGATCTTGGTGAGCTTTGGCATGGAGAGGTCGATCACCCCGGAGCTGCCCGCCGTTGGCGTGTCGAACAGCGTCAGCACCAGCCGGAACGTGCCAGCCCTCGGCAGCGCCAGCCAGTTGCCGGGCTGGGCATGTGGCGAGATGTCGATGGTGAAGCCGCTGTCTGGCTGGCGCAGCACCGTCCATGAATTCAAAGCGGCCGGCAGGGTCTGCTGCAGCGAGGCGGGGTTGCCGGCGTTGTCGGCAGTAAACAGCGTCCACAGCCGCGCCGGCGGCGTCTGGCCGGTGATGCGGTAGTGGCAGGCGGCATTCAGCCGCTCGCCGCTGTCGTCCACGCTTGCCGTAAAGGTCAGGCCTTCGGCGCTGCCATAGAGCAGCTTGCCGGCGCGCGCACGGTGCGACTTCGCATAGGGGTCCGCGTCGACGGTCTGGAGCTCCGGAAAGGCTTCCCAGGCGCCGAGCTTGATCGCCCCGAACCCCTGCGTCGCATCCAGCGCATAAAGCGAAATCATGATGCCGCCGCCGAAGGCGACGATCAGCGTGACCAGGATGAAAAGGGGAAACCGAAACACCTTGCGCCCTTGAAGATCAAATCAGTTGAAAGGGTTACCACTGATTCTGGCAGGGTGGAATGCCATCGGACGCTGTGTCCCCCATGTCTTGGCGAACCAGTCATGCCGGTTTGCCAAAAAAGGGGAAGTATCAATCCGCGCTTGCCACCTTCTGTACCTCGAGCGGCGCGGCATCCTTCAGCTTTTCGCCGATGCCCTTGAGAATGTCGGTCGATTGCACCGAGAGCATCCGCGGGCGGACGAGGGTCGGCGTGCCGTCTTTCGGCTTGTTGGCCTGCGCCTTGGCGACATCCTTTTCGGATGGCAGCGGGTTTTCGATGCCGGGAATCGGGCGCAGCGTAACGCCCTGATGGGCATAGTCCATGGCGCGCTTGAAGGTCATGGCGGGCAGCGAGCCGCCGGTCATCTCGTTGGTCGACGTGTAGTCGTCGTTCCCGAACCAGACGGCGCAGGTGTAGTTGCCGGTGAAGCCTACGAACCAGGCATCGCGATAGGCCTGCGTCGTGCCCGTCTTGCCCGCGGTGACGACGCCGTTGTCCAGCGCCGCTTTGCGCGCCGTACCCACATAGGGCACCCGCGACAGCATCTGGTTCATGTAGCTGTCGGCCTGTTCGGAAAGCACCCGTTGGGCGGGCGGTTCGTCATGATCGAAATCGTAGAGAACGTCGCCATCGTAATCGAGGATCTGCGTGATCCCGTGGCGGCGCGACTGGTAGCCGCCGGTTGGGAAAACGGCATAGGCCGTTGCCTGGTCGAGCACTGTCACTTCGGACGTGCCGATCGGGATCGTCACGTCGTCGCGGATCGGCGTTTCGACGCCCATGGCCTTGGCCATGGCGCGGATCGGTTGAATGCCGAGCTTTTCCTTGGCGAGACGCACCGGAATGGTATTGATCGACTGGGCGACCGCGGTTTCCAGCGTGATACGCCCGGCATAACGGTTTGCGTAATTGTGCGGGCTCCAGTTGCCCCAGGAGATGGGCGCGTCGATGATCGTCGTCTTCGGCGTCATCCCGCTCTCCATGGCCACCGAATAGGTATAGACCTTGAAGGAGGAGCCCGGCTGGCGCAGCGCCCTGGTGGCGCGGTTGAACTGGCTCTCGCCATAATCGCGTCCGCCGACCATGGCGCGCACGGCCCCGCCGTTTTCGATCATCACCATCGCGCCCTGCTTGGCGTGATAGGCCTCGCCATATTCGCGCAGCGATGTCTCGACGGAATCATCCGCCGCCTGCTGGATGCCCATGTCGATCGTGGTGCGCACGATCAGCGAGCGCTGGTGGAAGCGGGGCGAAAGGCGCTGCACCTCGTCGAAGGCCCAGTCGAGGAAGAAGTCGGGCGATTCCACCTCGTTGCGGTCGACGACAGTGGCGGGATTGCGCCGGGCGGCGATCACCTGCCCCTCGGTCATCAGCCCGCTCTGGACGAGATTGGTCAGCACCTCGTTGGCGCGGGCACGCGCGGCAGGCAGGTTCACATGCGGGGCATATTTGGCCGGCGCCTTGAAGAGACCGGCGAGCATGGCGGATTCGGCAAGGTTCACGTCGGTGATGTTCTTGCCGAAATAGAATTGCGCCGCAGCAGCAGCACCGAATGTGCCGCCGCCCATATAGGCGCGGTCGAGATAGGTCGCGAGGATCTCTTTCTTGGAGAGGTTGGCCTCCAGCCATAGTGCTAGAAATGCCTCGGTGATCTTGCGGTCGATCGAGCGCTCGTTGGAGAGGAACAGGTTCTTGGCGAGCTGTTGCGTCAGTGTCGAGCCGCCCTGGACGACTTCGCCGGCCTGGGCATTGGTGACCATGGCGCGGAACAGGCCGATAGCGTCGATGCCGAAATGGTCGAAGAAGCGCCGGTCCTCGGTGGCGATGACGGATTTGATCAGCGAATCCGGTAATTCGTCGATCGGCACGGAATTCTGGTGGATGACGCCGCGATGGCCGATGACGTTGCCGTAGCGGTCGAGGAAGGTCACGGCGAAATCGCCGCGGTTGCGCCAGTCTTCCTTGGTGGATTCGAAAGCCGGCTGGGCAAGCGCCAGCATCAGCACGAAGCCGACGGCGCCGAGCGTCAGCCCTTCGCCGGCGAGTTCGAATACGGCACGTTTCCAGCCGCGGACACGGAAGCGGCGGAAGAAAATGGTGGTGTCTTCCCAGATCTCGGCGGCGCGGAAGCCGGCGTTCCAGACGGTCGAGTCGATCCATGAATCGATGCGCAGCAACAGGTGTCGGTTTTTCGACTGCTGCTTCTGTGGCTTCTTGCCTTGCCCGTTTTCGGGCTCGTCTGGCCCAACATTTGGGTTGTCCGGATCCTGCACGTCCTATATTCCCGCCTGAGCACGCTCGGCGGCCGTGAACCGGACGCAGGAGCGGGGCCTGAAAGGGGCCGCGACTCTCCGGATAGCCGGAGCATGTTGAATAATTGGTTGATTTCGCGGACAAGAACAAGAGAGTTGAACGGTCGTCACGCGAATTTGCGGGCGGCTGTTGCAAGAAACGAGTGATGAACGATCTGCCCTTCTGGAAGCGCAAGACGCTCGCCGAAATGAATGCCGAGGAGTGGGAAAGCCTCTGCGACGGTTGCGGCCTCTGTTGTCTCAACAAGATCGAGGAATGGGATAGCGGCGACGTCTATTTTACCTCGGTCCGTTGCAAGCTGCTCGACAGCGACAGCTGTCGCTGCTCCAGCTATCCGAACCGCTGGGATTTCGTGCCGGATTGCGTCCAGCTCACCAAGGAGAACGTCTCCGAGATCGCATGGCTGCCGCCGACCTGCGGCTATCGCCTCGTCAATGAGGGCCGAGATCTCTATTGGTGGCACCCATTGGTATCTGGCGATCCGGAAACCGTCCACGCTGCCGGCATTTCAGCCCGCGGCCGAACCATCAGCGAAAACGATGTCGATGTCGAGGATTTCGAGGATTATGTCGTTGACTGGCCGCTGACGGTCGGAGAGGACGCCGAAAGAACCCGGGAAGCCGAGGAGAAGGCCGGCTGACCGCTATGGCCAGGTGCCATGGGGGATCTGGAACAGATGCCTTATGCGCGTCGTCAGCGTCGTCGGATGGCTGCCTTCCGCCGATACGCCGGCACTGAAGTGATGTTTCTCGGATTCGATACGGCGCGATAGCAGCAGTCCGAGTTCTTCGGCAAGCGCCGGACGCTGCTGCATGATCGCGGCGAGGTGGTCCTTGGCGATCTCGTAGACGATGACGGATGTCAGGGCGCGGATATTGGCCGGCTCGAGCGCACCCATCAGCACGCCGCGTTCCCCGAAGAGGTCGCCGGGCGCAATTCTGGCGAGTTCGATGATCTCGTTGCCCTCGATCCGTTCCACGACGGCAACGCCGCGCCGCACGATCATCAGGGAGGTCAGCGAGGTGTCCTGCGTCGCGATCAGCGCATCCTTGCGGAAGTTCAGCCGTTTCATGTCGGTCGCAAGCGACTCCTTTTCGTCTTCCGTCAGCGTTGAAAAGAGCGCGATGGCGTTCAGCAGCCGCCAGGCCGAATTCGGGTGCTTTCCGGCCGCTTCCAGCGGATCGGCAACCGGGGGAACCGGCGAGCCGGCCGGTGGCGCAAGCTGCAGGCCTGCCGCCTTGGCATGACGATAGACCAGATCGTAGACTTCGTTGCGGGCGGCGGTCGCTTCGCCCAATCCGGAGACGCGGAAGGAGAGTTCGAACTCGACGGCATTGCTGTCCAGCCCCGTGATGCTGACAACAGGGGTAGGGGATTTCAGAATGGCGTTGCTGCTCAAAAGCACCGTGCGCATCGTCTCTTCGATGGTCGCCGGCGAGATCGAGGGAGCAAGCCGGATCTTCAGCGAGACGCCATGGGCTTCTTCGGGGCTCGTCAGGTTCGTCAGCCGTGCCTTGGCGAGCGCGCTGTTCGGAACGATGACGAGGTCGTTGGTGCCGTTCAGGAGATGGGTGGAGCGCCAGTTCGTCTCCACCACGCGGCCCTGCACGCCGTCGTCGAGGACGATCCAATCGCCGACGCTGTAATGCCGGCCGAGATTGAGCGCGATGCCCGAGAAGACGTCGTTCAGCGTGCTCTGCAACGCCAGGCCGAGCACGATGGCGAAGACACCCGATGTAGCAATCAGCGTGCCGATCGGTACGCCGAAGACGTAAGCTACGACCGAAAGCCCGGCGCCGAGATAGACGATGGCGACGACGAGATCCTGCAGCAGGCGTCCCTCGCGCGGTTTGCGCTCGAAAATCAGGAAGAGCCGCACCGAACTCGCCAGCACCATCGCGCCGCCGATCCACCAGACGGCCTTGGCGACCCCGACGAAAACGCGCCGGAAAAGATCCGTGGCATCGCCCATGTCAGACGTATAGGGCGCAATCTCGTGCTCTACGAGCAGCAGCGTCAGCAGCGCGAAGAAGATGATATTGGCAATTAGTCGGAAAGTCGGATTTCGTCCGAAGATGACCCGTGCCACGGTACTGAGCAGAACGAGGACAACAAACTGAAACAGCGGATCTGCCAGCATATGCGATGACATGCATTCCATCCTGATTGGGGATGTTCGACCCTATATCACGGATGAAGAAGACCTGTCCTCCAGCACGAATGGATAGGGAGTGACCGCTGGCGCCTGTCACTCCCTCTGCTGCGACCGGACACCTGGCGGTTATTTCGCTGTGTATGCCTCCAGCGCCTGGATGAGCTTCAGCCCTGCTTCGGCGCGGGCGCTATTTGGATAGTTCCTGTTTGCCAACACCGTGAGGCCGATATGCGCCTTCGGCACCAGCACGACATAGGCGCCGAAGCCGTTCGTCGATCCGGTCTTGTTCATCAGTACCGCCTTCTGCGGCGCAAGCGGCTTCGCCCGCTTTTTGACCGGCTGGCTTTCCAGGCTCATCTTGGAGGAGTTGCCGTCGAGAAGCTGCTTGAGCGCGACGGGCCAGGCATATTGCTCCCAGATCATGTCCTGCGTGTAGGAAGCCGTATCGAAATAACCCGTATGCGTCTTCTCGATCGTGGCCGCCAATTCGGGCGCCAGGGTATCCGGCTTCAAGTTGAGTTCCATCAGATGCACCATGTCGCGGGCCGTGGTCTTGATGCCGTAGGCCTCGTCGCCGAGGACGCCGGGTCCGACGCGGATCGGCTTGTTGGCCTTGGCATAGCCGAAAGCGTAGCGGTCCATGGCATCAGGCGGAACCGCGATGAAGGTGCTTTTCAGGCCGAGGGCGGGGAACAGCTGCCCTTCGACCGCCTGCTTGTAAGTACCGCCGAGGCGCTCTCCGGCGATACGCCCGAGAAGGCCGATGCTGACATTGGAGTAGGAGCGCATGGTGCCCGCCTCGTAGGCCGGCTTCCAGCTCTTAAGGTAGGCCATCAACTCGGCATCATCAGTCACGCTATCAGGCACCTGCAACGGCAGACCGCCTGACGTATGCGTGGCGAGATTGACGAGCGTGATCTTGTCGAAGGCGCTCCCCTTCAGTTCCGGCAGGTAGGTCGAGACCGGCTGGTCAAGGGACAGCAGACCACGTTGCTCGGCAAGTGCGGCAAGCGTGACATTAAAAATTTTGCTGACCGAGCCGAGCTCGAAGATAGTGTCGCTGGTGACGGGCGCTTTCGTCTCGCGCGAGGCTTCGCCGTAAGTGTAATAGAATTCGGAGCCGTTGATCGTGACACCGACTGCCAGTCCCGGAATGTCGTATTCCTTGATCACGGGCTGAAAAATGCGACCTGCTATCTCCCGGAACGCCGTATCCGTCATGCCCGCTGCATGAAGCGGGCTAGCCGACAAGGCGAGAGCGATAAGGCAGTGTCTGATCTTCATGGGTATTTCCCCTTTGTGCGTCCGGAAAATTTCCGGTGCACGGTCGATAGCCCGCCTTTTTGCCCCTTCACAAACGATAAGAACTCGCAGGAGACCCTAGTTTTTTTGGGGCTCGAGGGCGGCAAGAAAGAGCCGCAGCTCCCGCTCCACATAGTCGGCGACGGCGCCTTCGGCGGAAAAGCCCCACCAGAGGAGCGATCCCTGCCATTGCGATAGCATCAGCCGGGCAATGGTTTCAGCGTCCTTCCGTTGACTGAAACGCTCGGCAAGCGCTGCCGTCAACGTCGCACCCCAGGCCGCACCGCGGGCACGCAGCACCGGATCGCGGAAATCCTCCTGCAGAAGCATCAGCCCTTCGGCGTAAGAGGCGGGATTGTCTCCATAATCCTGCGAAAGGCCGGTCAGTAGTGCGATGCCACCCTCCGGCGTCTTCGCCACATGATTTGCAAGCCGTGCCGTTTCCGCATCCAGCCGGTCCCAGGCATGAAGCAGGGCGGCACGCAGCATTCCGGCCTTTGTGGTGAAACGCTGCACCAGCGTCGAGCCAGAGAGACCGCTTGCTTTCGAGACCGCGGCAAAGGTCGCCGCCTCCGGCCCCTCGGACTGGATCACCTCCAGAACCATCGAAAGCAGTTGTTCATCAGAAAGGGTGCGCGGACGCGGCATGAAATTTTCCTCTTGCATTCGCCATATTTATGAACGAACGTTCGTTTATATGCAAGCAAGCCGGTTAAACCGATCAGATGTTTCTAGCGGGGAGGACAGTGAAGTGACAGCGGATGTGAAGGAAAAGGTGGCACTCGTTGCGGGCGGAACGCGCGGCGCCGGCCGCGGCATCGCAGTAGAACTGGGCGCTGCAGGCGCGACGGTCTATGTGACCGGCCGCACGACCCGCGCGCAGCAATCCGAATATGGTCGGCCCGAAACCATCGAGGAAACTGCCGAGCTCGTGAGTGCGGCCGGCGGGCGCGGCATTGCCGTGCAGGTGGACCACCTGGTCCCCGAACAGGTCGAAGCGCTGGTTGCCCGCATCCGTGCGGAGGAGGGCAGGCTGGACATCCTCGTCAACGATATCTGGGGCGGCGAGCATCTGACGGAATGGGACAAGCCCGTCTGGGAACATTCGCTCGACAAGGGCCTGCGCATGCTGCGGCTTGCGATCGACACGCATTTCATCACCGCCCATTACGCTCTGGCGCTGATGATCGAAAAGCCGGGCGGCCTGCTGGTGGAAATGACCGACGGCACGGCAGACTACAACGCCACCCATTACCGGCTCTGCCCTTATTACGACCTCGTCAAGACGGGCACCAACCGCATGGCCTGGGCGCACGCCAATGATCTCGCACCCCATGGCGCCACATCAGTCTCGCTTTCGCCCGGCTGGATGCGCTCGGAAATGATGCTGGAAATCTATGGAGTTAAGGAAGAAAACTGGCGTGACGGTACAAAAGTCCAGCCGCATTTCGTCATCTCGGAAACGCCGCGTTTCACCGGCCGGGCAGTTGCCGCACTCGCCGCCGATCCCGACCGCAGCAGATGGAACGGCCAGTCGCTTTCAAGCTTCCAGCTGGCCGAAGATTACGGTTTCAACGATCTCGATGGCACGCGGCCGGATTGCTGGCGTTACCTCGCCGAGGTGCAGGAACCCGGCAAGCCGGCGGATGACACCGGCTATCGGTGATCTGGCGCGCTGCCGTTGAGGATTGATCCCTAGGCGAATCTGCTAGTCTCCTGGCGAACAGGGAGCTCGGATGGCTTTGCGTATCATTTCATTGAATGCCTGGGGCGGCAGCATCCACGCGCCGCTGATCGACTATCTCGCCCACGCGGACGCCGACATCTTCTGCCTGCAGGAGGTGGTGCGTTCAGCGCCCGGTACGCCGGAATGGCTGGAATATCGCGACGGCGGTGTAGTGCTGCCGCAGCGCGCCCATCTCTATGACGAGATTGCCGCCGTTCTCCCTGGTCATGATGGCTTCTTCTGCCCCTTTGCGCGGGGCGATCTCTTCCACGCCGAGGCGGTCTTCCCGACCGAATTCGGCATCGCCACCTTCGTGCGCAAGTCGCATGCAGTCATCGGCCAGGCGGCGGACTTCATCCATGGCGGTTTCTCGTCCAATGGCTGGGGTGAGCATCCGCGTTCCCGCAATGCCCATTGCATTCGCCTGTTCGATTATACCGGCGGCTTTTCCATCACCATCGCCCAGCTCCACGGCCTGCGTGATCCCGCGGGCAAGGGCGATATTCCAGCTCGCCATGCGCAGGCGGATGCGCTTCTCGAGCTGATCGAACGCGTCTGGCCGGGCAATGAACGACTTGTCGTCTGCGGCGATTTCAACGTGCTGCCTGATAGCACCACCTTCGAGAAGCTCGGCCGCCTCGGCCTCAACGATCTCGTCACCGGCAGGGGGTTTAACGATACCCGCACCTCGCTCTATCCGAAGGAAGGGCGCTTTGCCGATTACTTGCTGGTGACGCCGGAGGTCGTGGTGGAACGCTTCGAAGTGGTGGAAGCGCCCGAAGTTTCCGATCACCGGGCTCTTCTGATTGATCTGGCCTAACGCAGCTTGAAGTATTTCTCCAGGTCGGCGATCTGCTCGGCATTGAGCTGTCGCACCTTCATGCCGCGCGTAATGATCGAAAGCTTCGCTGCCTCTTCCAGCTCTTCGATCGCGAAGACAGCGGAATCGAGAGTGGCAGCCGAAACGATCGGCCCATGGTTTTCCAGCAGCACCGCGCTATGTTCGCCGGCGATTTCAGCAATCAGCGGCTTCACATCAGTCGAGCCCGGCCGCGTATAGGGCACGACCGGCACCTTGCCGACGCGCATCACCACATAGGGCGTCAGCGGCGGAATGGCATCGTTGGGATCGGTATCGGCAAGGCAGGAAAGGGCGGTCGCATAGGTGGAATGCAGGTGCACCACGGCGCCCGTCTGCGGCCGTTTCTCATAGAAGGAAAAATGCAGCGGCAGTTCCTTGGTCGGCGCATCGCCCGAGAGGTGCTTGCCGTCGCTGTCGAGCTTCGAAAGCCGCTCGGCATCGAGAAAGCCGAGGCAGGAATTGGTCGGCGTCGCAAGATAGCCGTCGGCGGTGCGAACCGAAATATTGCCGGATGAACCGGCCGTCAGGCCCCGCTCGAAGAGCGATTTTCCCCAGCGGACGATGGCTTCCCGCAGCGCCGTTTCATGCATGGCCGGCAATCCTGTCCAGCGCCTTGGCGAAGAAATCGGGCGAGCCGAAATTGCCGCTCTTTAGCGCCAGCCCGATCGGCCGCATCGGCCGGCCACGCTCGGATACCAGAACCGGTACGCCGGGATCGATCTCCCCACCGATGATCATATGCTTGAGGCCGAGCGCTTCCACGACGGCACCGGAGGTTTCGCCGCCGCCGACGACGATCTGGCGCGTACCGGAATCGGCGAGCCGCTTGGCGAGACCGCCGAAGAAATCCTCAAGTATCTTCGCCGATTCCTCGCGGCCGAAGCGCTGCTGTACGAAGCTCACGACATCGGGCGAGGTGGTGGAATAGACGATCGGATTGTCAGCTGCGTTGGAGGCCACCCAGCGGGCGGCCTGCTCTACCGACATGGTGCCGCGCACGATGGCTGCGGGATCGATGGAAAGGCCCGGATGGTTCTGCAGGTGGCAGGCAACCTGGTTCTGCGAGGCGAGCGAGCAGGAGCCGCACAGGATGACGCCCGGTCCGCTGACCACAGGCACCTCGGCGGGAACGCCTGATAGTTTGCCGCGCTTGGCGAAATTGCGCACCAGCCCCTGGGCCAGCCCCGACCCGCCGGTGACCAACTCATGGTCGATCACGGCCTCGCCGATCGTCAGCAGGTCGGCATCCTCGATAGCATCGACGACGACGAGGCGGTTGCCATCGGTCAGTTCGTCGCGCAGGCGGCTGCGGATTGCGACCGAGCCTTCGCGCACCGTATCGAGCGTGATGCTGCCGACGCCACCGCGCGTCTGCAGCCGCAGCCAGCGGCGGATGTCAGGATCGGTCATCGGCGTCAGCGGATGGTTCTCCATGCCGGATTCGCTGAGCAGCTTGTCCTTGACGAAGAGGTGGCCCATGAAAACCCGCCGGCCGGTCGCCGGAAAGGCCGGGCAGACGACCGTGACATTGGCGCCCGTCAGCCGCTGCAACGCTTCCGCCACCGGGCCGATATTCCCCTCCGGCGTGGAATCGAAGGTCGAGCAATATTTGAAGAAGATCTGCTCGCAGCCCTGATCCAGCAGCCAGCGCGCCGCGTCCATCGATTGCCATACTGCGTCGTCGACCGATGCCGAGCGCGTCTTCAGCGCCACGACCCCGGCTTCGCAATTCACCTTGCCGCGGCCGGGCCCGACGAACTGCATCGTTGACATGCCGCCTCGGGCAAGGGTGTTGGCAAGATCGCTGGCGCCGGTGAAATCGTCGGCAATGGCTCCAAGCAGCATGTCAGGCGGGCTCCGGCGGTCTGTTGTTCAATTCGTCCTCGATATGGACGCGGATGATGTCGTCAAAGGATGTCTCGGCTGTGAAGCCGAGCGAAAGGGCGCGGCTGGCATCGAAACTCTGCGGCCAGCCGGCAACGATTCTGGCGATATCAGCATCCGGTTCGCGGCGGATCAGCTTGACCGCGTTTTCGCCAGCGACGCGCCGGAGCGCTTCGATCTCCTCGCCGACGGTGGCGGCCAATCCCGGCATGGTCAGCGTGCGGATCTGGCCGAGTGGGGCGGTGTCGAGTTCGGCAGCCGTGAGAAGGAAGCGGATTGCCGCGCGTGGGCTCGCAAACCAGTGGCGCACGCTTTCATCGACCGGCAGCACGGCCTCCTGGCCGATCAGCGGCTCGCGCAGGATGCTGGAGAAGAAGCCGGAGGCAGCCCGGTTCGGCTTGCCGGGGCGGACGGTGATGGTCGGCAGGCGAATGCCGACGCCGTCGAGGAAGCCGCGCCGCGAATAATCGGCAAGCAGCAGTTCGCCGATCGCCTTCTGCGTGCCGTAGCTGGTGAGCGGCGTCAGATGATGCGTGTCACCGATGACCTGCGGCAGCGGCTCGCCGAAGACGGCGATKGAAGAGGTGAAGACGAGCTTCGGGCAATAGGGCTGTTCGGCAAGCCGGATTGCTTCGAGCAGGTAGCGCGTGCCGTCGAGATTGACGCGGTAGCCCTTCTCGAAATCCGCTTCCGCCTCGCCGGAGACGATGGCCGCAAGATGGAAGATCAGGTCCGGCCGGTGCGCGACAAGCTGTTTGGCCGTTCCCGGCAGCGACAGGTCCGCTGCAAGGGTCTCAACCGTGCCGGCGAATTCAGGTTTTTCGGGTACAAAGACATCCGCCAGCACCAGCGAGCCGATGGATTTACCGTTTAAAGTCCCGCGCTCGCACAAAGCACGGACGAGCTTGCGGCCGATCATCCCGGCCGCGCCGATAACAAGGATTTTCATTTGAAGCGGTCCCTCCGACCGAAGACGTGAACGCCAACCGAAAACGCGCCGCCGCCTGAGTCGGCATGGACGGCACGTTTACAGTTAAGACCAGCCGGGCAGGGCTGTCACGCAATTTCAGGCGGAGGAGCCTGTTTGATTGTGGGGTGGAAAGCTCAATCGACCGGCAGCTGGCGCCCGGGCCTTTCGCTCCTATTCGGTTCCCGCAGGGTCCCCAAGGCGGCGTCGGGCATGGATGCTTTTCCACGATGGCGCTTGCTCCACGGCCGGTTTCACGGCAACAAACGGACATGAGCATCCCGACAGAATACCCCTTCGACTTCGACCCCACCTACGGCATGACGCTCGCCGACCTGCGGGCGATCCGCCCGCCGGAGGCGCCGCCGGGCTTCGATGCCTTCTGGCAGAAGCGCTACGCCAGGGCGCTGGCGGTGAAGCCGCAGCCGGTATTGAGCGGAAGCAAGGATACGCATCCGGATTGGCAGGTGCGGGATATCGTCTACACCTCCACCGATAACTTCAGCATTGGCGGCTGGCTGCTCACGCCGCGCAAGGGCGCGGTCAAGCGCGGCCTCGTCGTCGGCCATGGTTATGGTGGCCGCGACCAGCCGGAATTCGATCTTCCGGTCGAAGAGACCGCGATCCTCTTTCCCTGTTTCCGTGGGATGTCGCGCAGCGCCCATCCACCGATCTCGCCGGAAGCGCCCTGGCACGTGCTGCACGATATTGACGATCCCGATCATTACGTGATCGGCGGCTGCGTCGAGGATCTCTGGGTTGCCGTGTCCGCATTGCTGTCGCTTTATCCGGCTCTGTCAGGCCATATTGGCTATAGCGGCATCAGTTTCGGCGGCGGCATCGGTGCGCTCGGCATTCCCTTTGATATCAGGATCATACGCGGTCATCTGACTGTGCCGACCTTCGGAAACCGCAAGCTCTGGCTGACATTGCCGACAGTTGGTAGCGCCCATTCGGTGCAGGACTATGCGAAGACCCATCCCGAGATCTTTGAAAAGCTGCGCCTTTTCGACGCCGCAACGGCCGCGACCCGCATTACCGTGCCGATGCTTGCGGCTGTCGCGCTCTTCGATCCGGCTGTCGCGCCGCCCTGTCAGTTCACGGTGGCGAACGCTCTGCCGAAATCAAAATTTAATGAAATCTTCATCCTGGATACCGGGCATTTCGACTATCTTGATAGTGCAGCGCAGCAAACTGCGCTGCGCGAGCGAGTCGGGCGGTTTTTCAGGGGTCTATGAACCGAGAATATCTGCGCTGGTACAGCGATCGGCTCCATCGTGACATGGAGCTCCTGGTGTTCGGTCATGCCGGCGCCAAAGTACTGATGTTCCCAACGCGGGAGGGGCGCTTTTGGGAATATGAACATCTCGGCATCGTCTCCAGCCTCGCCGACAAGCTTGAGGCCGGCCAACTGCAGCTTTTCTGCATCGAGGGCCTAGCAAATGAGACCTTCTACAACTTCGGCCGTCATCCGGCCGATCGTATCCGCCGCCATATCGCTTTCGAAGAATATGTGCTGAACGAAGTTTTGCCGCTCATGGAGAGCCGCAATAGCCACGAATGCACCATCGTTCACGGCTGCAGCCTCGGCGCCTTCCAGGCCGCCAGCCTCGTCTTCCGCCACCCGCATCTCTTCCGCAAGCTGGTCGCCTTTTCCGGCCGCTACGACCTGACGATGCGCGTCGAATCCTTCTCCGATCTCTTCGACGGCTATTACGACGACACGGTCTATTTCCACATGCCGACGCATTTCCTGCCGGGCCTTTCCAGCGACTGGCGGCTGGAGAAACTGCGGCAGGTCGATATCGTGCTGACCATCGGCAACGAGGATCCCTTCCTCGACAACAACCGCCACCTCAGCCGCTTGCTCGCCGAAAAAGGCGTCGGTCACCACCTGCATTTCTGGGATGGCAGGGCGCACCGCGCGGGTGCCTGGCGCCGGATGGCGCCACTCTATATCTAAGCCGCCGGATGGCGCCGCTCTATATCTAGCTTCTGGCAGTTGCGCCTTACTGCATCAGCGGTTTCTTGAGGAAGCTGTTGCGGTCAGCCGATTTGATGCGCAGCCAGGCTTCGCGGCCGTTCCTCAGCACACGGATGGGGATTTCCGCACCCGCCGGGCCGCTCTTCCAGACCTTGCGGTAGAAATCGGCAAGTCCGTCCACTTCACCGTCGCGGATTTCCGAGATGACGTCGCCCTGCTGCAGGCCCGCCTGCGCGGCAGGGCTGCCATTGGCAACGCTCATGACGATCACCTCGCCGTTGCTCTCGGCCGAAAAGGCTCCGAGCCAGGGGCGCGGCGGCTTGTCGATCTGGCCACGATGCAGCAAATCGTCGAGGATCGGCGGAAGAAGGTTGATCGGCACGATCATGTTGATGTCGGCGACCTCGTCACCCTGGACCATCTGCAGGCGCAGCGAACCGATGCCGAGCAGCTTGTCCTCGTCGCTGACGAGCGCCGCACCGCCCCAGGAGGGGTGAGCCGGCGCGATGAAGATCGCCTCGTCGAGCAGATATTCCCAGTAGCCCGCAAATTCCTGCTTGGCGACGATGTTGGCCTGCACGAATTCGCCGAGGCCATCGGCAAAGATCACTGCATCGCCGACCTTCGTCTTGACCTTGTCGCCGATTTCGAGCGCCGGCAGGTCCAGAGGCGCCAGCGACTGGATGAGGCCGAAGCCGGTTTCCTGGTCATAGGCCAGCGCATGGCCGGGCACGACCTTGCCGTCGTGGCGGGTCAGCCAGATTTCGTCTGCTTCGGTGATAAGATAGCCGATGGTGAGCACCAGCCCGTTTTCCCTGATGACGACGCCACTTCCTTCCCGGCGGGTGCCCAGCGTATTCGCGGTGAAGGCATCTTCGGGGATGGAGGCGCGAACGGCCACAACTGACCGCAGGATCCTGTCGATATTCATGGTTTCATCCTCGTAAGGCGGGCACAAAGGCTCGGAATGCTGCGAGGGCCGGCAAGGGCCGGACGCATACCATTCCTTGTATAGGTATGAAAGGAAACGCAGTTCTGCAAGACCTGCGGCCTGAGGTCTTTTACCCGTTCTGTCCAGCCGAATCCGCAGCCTCCCGGCCATACTGCCGCGGCGAGCGCTCCATTACCCGCTTGAAGGCGGTGCTGAAGGCGCTTTCGGACTCGTAGCCGAGCGAAAGCGCAATCGTGCTGATCGGCTCACGGCTATTTGCGAGCCGATCGCCGGCCAGCGTCATGCGCCAGCGCGTCAGGTAGTCCATCGGCGCGGCTCCGACCTTTTCCTTGAAGCGCTCGGCGAAGGAGGAGCGCGACATGCCGGTCATGGCAGCAAGCTGCTGCAGCGTCCAGCGCCGCGCCGGCTCGGCATGCATCGCGCCGATCGCCGTGCCGATCTGCCTGTCGGCGAGCGCAAAGAGCCAGCCTGTGCCTTCGGTATCGGGTGCTGAGAGATAGAGCCGCAGGATCTGCATCAGCATGATATGCGCCAGATGTTCGGTCATCAGGAAACCACCCGGCCGCCGGCCGCGCAGCTCCCGCGCCATCTGGTCGATGGCAAAGCGCAGCACCGAGGCTTGATCCGAATGCTCGCTGACATGGACGACCGGCGGCAATATGCCGACGAGCAGATCCGCGCCTGCGCCGGAAAAGCCGAAGCGGCTGCCGACAAGGAAGAAGGCGCCGCCGCCATTGCAGGTCGCGACACCATCCGCCGCATGCGCATAGATGTCATCGGCCGGGATTGTCGGCAGGCTGCGGTCGCTCATCATCCGGAAGGGCCGACTCTGTGTCAGCAGGAAACAATCGCCTTCTTCGAGCAGGAACGGCTCGACACCCTCTACCTCCAGCCAGCAGCCGCCCGAAAGCACGGCATTGAACTTGATGCCCTGCGGCGGCGGAAAATCGATCGCCCAGTCACGTCCGGCATCGAGCCCCAGCGAGACATAGCTGCGCGGCTTCAGCAGCGCCAGCACATCGGAAAGGGGATCCATGGAGAGAGAGGTCATGACGAAATCCGGACGATCGCAAAGATATCGTGGATTTTAACGCATAGATCGTACTCTCCGACCGAAAGCAGAAGGAGATTTTCATGGAACACACTCAACATCCGATCGGCTCCGGTTTCGGCACTCGCTCGACGGCCGATGACGTACTCTCGGGCATTGATCTCTCCGGCAAACTGGCAATCGTCACCGGCGGCCATTCCGGCCTCGGACTGGAGACGACGAAGGCGCTGTCGCGGGCAGGCGCGCATGTGCTCGTCGGCGCCCGCCAGCCGGAAGCGGCGGCCAAGGCGCTCTTGGGCATCGCCAATGTCGAAGTCGACAGGCTCGATCTCTCCGACCTCGAAAGCGTACGTCACTTCGCCCAACGCTTCGTCGCCTCCGGCCGCAAGGCCGATATCATCATCAACAGCGCCGGCATCATGGCCTGCCCGGAAACGCTGATAGGGCCGGGATGGGAGGCGCAGTTTGCCACCAACCATCTCGGCCATTTCGCACTCGTCAATCGCCTCTGGCCGTCGATAGCGAGGGGAGCCCGTGTGGTTGCCGTCTCCTCCGGTGCCCACGGCATCACGCCCATCCGCTGGGACGATGTCCAGTTCTCCAAGGGCTACGACCGGTGGCAGGCCTATGGACAGGCGAAGACCGCAAACGCGCTCTTTGCGGTGCAACTCGACAGGCTGGGCAGGGATGCCGGCGTGCGTGCCTTCTCGCTGCATCCCGGCAAAATTCTGACGCCGCTGCAACGGCACCTGGAGAAGGAAGACATGGTCGCCGCCGGCTGGATTGACGCTGACGGCAATGCGGCCGACCCAACGTTCAAGACACCCGAGCAGGGTGCCGCGACGCAGGTCTGGGCCGCCACCTCGCCGCAGCTTGCAGGCCTCGGCGGCCTTTATTGCGCCGACTGCGACGTCGCATCCATCTCGGATGACGGAGCGGAAACCAGCGTGCGCGCTTATGCCGTCGATCCCGACGAGGCGGCCCGTCTCTGGGCGCTCTCGGCGGAACTGACCGGTGTAGACGCGTTCAGCCGTTAAGCGTGGATGCCGGGCGCCTCGTAGCCGGTGCGCTCGACATACTCCGTATAGCCACCGCCATACTGCTGGATGCCATCCGGCGTCAGCTCCAGCACGCGATTGGACAGCGCTGCAAGGAAATGGCGATCGTGCGAGACGAAGAGCATCGTGCCCTCGAAATCGGCGAGCGCCTTGATGAGCATTTCCTTTGTGTCGAGGTCGAGGTGGTTGGTCGGCTCGTCGAGCACGAGGAAGTTCGGCGGGTCGAACAGCATGTGGGCCATGACGAGGCGGGCCTTCTCGCCGCCCGAAAGCACGCGGCAGCGCTTGTCCACGTCATCGCCTGAAAAGCCGAAGCAGCCGGCGAGCGCGCGCAACGGCGCCTGGCCGGCAAGCGGGAAGGAATCCTCCAGCCATTCGAGAACCGTGCGCTCGCCGTCGAGCAGGTCCATGGCATGCTGGGCGAAATAGCCGAGCTTGACGCTGGCCCCCAGTTTCACACTGCCGGCATCTGGATCGGCAGTGCCGGTTACCAGCTTCAGCAGCGTGGATTTGCCCGCACCGTTGATGCCCATGATGCACCAGCGCTCCTTGCGGCGGACCATGAAATCCAGCCCTTCATAGATGGTGCGGCTGCCGTATTTCTTGTGCACGTTCTTGAGGTTGACCACGTCTTCGCCCGAACGCGGCGCTTGCTGGAACTCGAACGCCACCGTCTGGCGGCGCTTCGGCGGCTCGACGCGATCGATCTTTTCCAGCTTCTTCACGCGGCTCTGGACCTGCGAGGCATGGCTCGCGCGCGCCTTGAAGCGCTCGATGAACTTGATTTCCTTGGCAAGCATCGCCTGCTGGCGCTCGAACTGCGCCTGCTGCTGTTTCTCGTTCTGCGCTCGCTGCTCCTCATAGAAGCCATAGTCGCCGGAATAGCTGGTCAGTGAGCCGGAATCGATTTCGATGATCTTGGTGACGATGCGGTTCATGAACTCGCGGTCATGCGAGGTCATCAGCAGCGCGCCTTCGTAGGTCTTGAGGAATTCCTCGAGCCAGATCAGGCTTTCGAGATCCAGATGGTTGCTCGGTTCGTCGAGCAGCATCACGTCGGGGCGCATCAGTAGGATACGGCCGAGCGCCACGCGCATCTTCCAGCCGCCCGAGAGCGCGCCGACATCGCCGTCCATCATTTCCTGGCTGAAGCTGAGGCCGTCCAGAACTTCGCGGGCGCGGCCTTCCAGCGCATAGCCGTCCAGCTCTTCATAGCGAGCCTGCACTTCGCCATAGCGCTCGATGATCTCATCCATCTCGTCCATGCGGTCAGGATCGGACATGGCCGCTTCCAGCTCGCGCAGTTCTGCGGCGACGACGCTGACGGGGCCAGCACCTTCCATCACTTCGGCAACCGCGCTGCGGCCGGACATTTCGCCGACATCCTGGTTGAAATAGCCGATGGAGACGTGCTTCTCGACCGAGACCTGGCCTTCATCCGGCTGCTCTTCGCCGTTGATCATGCGGAAAAGCGTCGTCTTGCCGGCGCCGTTCGGGCCGACGAGGCCGATCTTCTCGCCCTTGTTGAGGGCTGCGGTGGCTTCGATGAAGAGGATGCGGTGGCTGTTCTGCTTGCTGATATTTTCGATACGGATCATGTCTTACGCGGTGCCTGGGGAGAATTTTGGCGCCCTTATGCCACGGGTTTTCGCCCGTGTCGCAGGTTTTTCGCGTCATGAAGCTGTGATCTTTGCAGCCTGTGTCCATTCCGCGCGACTGGAAATCGAGGCGTCCTTCCTTATTATCCCCCAGGGGAGGAGCCCATGACCAACAAAACATCCGGCAAACCGGCAAAGCCGACGGAACCGAAGCTGCTGTCCGGTGGCAATCCGCAGATCGCCAAAGGTGAGGGCGATGGCCCGGTGCAGGCCTATATCACCGCCATGCCCGGCTGGAAAAGCGATGTCGGCCGCCACCTAGACGCATTGATCATGCGCACCGTTGCCGATGCCCACAAGGCCGTCAAATGGAACTCGCCGCTCTATGGCATGAGGGGAGACGGCTGGTTCCTCGCCATCCACTGCTTCAACAAATACATTAAGCTGGCCTTCTTCCGCGGCGCTGCCTTGCAGCCCGTGCCGCCGGGAGAATCCAAGACAGCGCAAACGCGCTACTTCCACATCCATGAAAACGACCCGATCGATGACGC
Organism: Rhizobium sp. P1_E6; assembly: GCF_056405875.1. NCBI lineage: Bacteria > Pseudomonadati > Pseudomonadota > Alphaproteobacteria > Hyphomicrobiales > Rhizobiaceae > Rhizobium > Rhizobium sp. P1_E6. Next base: position 45,725 of record NZ_JBFUBG010000029.1, read on the forward strand.
GCAGCTCGCTGACTGGATCACGCAGGCAAGCCTGTTGCCGGGCGAGAAGATGTAAGGAGAGAGACCATGAAGAAAGCGGCGACGACGAAAAAGGAAACGGAACTGAAGGAAGCCTCTCCCTCCGAACGCATCGATGCCAAGATCAGGGAATTGGGCGACTGGCGCGGCGAAACGCTTTCCCGCGTCCGAGCGATCATTCGTGAGGCCGACCCGCAAGTGGAGGAGACGTGGAAGTGGAGGGGCGTCCCGGTGTGGGAACACGCCGGCATCATCTGCACCGGCGAAACCTACAAGGCCGTCGTCAAGCTGACCTTTGCCAAGGGCGCTTCCGTGGAGGATCCCTCCAAGCTCTTCAACTCCAGCCTTGAGGGCAATACGCGCCGGGCGATCGATATTCACGAAGGAGAGAAAATCGACGAGGCAGCCCTGACGGCGCTGATACAGGCTGCGGTGGCGCTGAACACGGCGCGCAAACCGGCATCGAAGAAAGCGAGCGCCTAGAGCAATTCCAGCAAAAGTGCGCAGCGGTTTCGCGCCCGAATTTGCGTGAAAACAAAGAGATAGAGCATTTTCGTGACTCGAAGAAAAATGGAAATGCTCTAGTTCGGCGGGCGAAAGGCATCCCGGGGCAACAGCCGGTCATTGCCGATACCGCAGAGCGTCCTATGTGGAGCCTTGCGAATTCATTTCGATTGAAAACCGATAAGACGGAGGCTCTTTTGAAGGGTTACCTTCCCTATCTGGTCGGCGCGCTGGCAGGAATGCTCGGCGCCATTCTCCTGTCCAGCCTGTTGACGCTGACAGGAACGCCACAGCTCATCCTTTTCGCCCTGCTGCCCGTAGTCGGCGGTGCCGTCGTCGAACGTGTCGTCCAGAGCCGCTCCGGCAATTCGTGAGAGCCCATGGGACGGCTGAAGGAAATTGTCATTGATTGCGATGTGCCCTCCCGCGTCGCCCGCTTCTGGGCCGAAGCGCTTGATGGCTATGCGGTCTTGCCCTACGACGATGAGGAAGTCGCCCGCCTTGCCGCGTCAGGCCTGACGCCCGAGACCGACCCGGTGGTGATAGTCGAAGGGCCGGGAACGCGGCTCTGCTTCCATCTTCGCCAGGGAGAGCGTCCGCTCCGTAATCGCGTCCATCTCGATATCGCCAGCCCTGACCGCGGAAAGGAGGTCGCGCGCCTGATATCTCTGGGCGCGACCTTCGTGCGTGAAACGGCCGAATACACCGTGCTGAACGATCCCGAGGGCAACAATTTCTGCGTGACCTCCTGATAGTCTGCGTCAGACAGACTTCACCTCGCCGCCATCCATTCCGGTCATCCAGTGCGCGGCCGGCGAGACAATGAAAGCCATCAGTTCAGCGATCTCTTCCGGCTCGCCGAAACGGGCAATGCCGGCTTCCTTCGGAAATCTGGCCGTCGCCTCTTCCACCGTCATGTCGTGCAATGGCGCTCAATGATGGCTGCTTTGTCGGACATGGTGTTTCTCCTGTTCGCGGGTCAGCCGAGGAAATCGCGGATCGCGGCGGCAATCTCGTCCGCATGCGTTTCGAGCGCGAAGTGGCCGGTATCGAAGAATTTGATCACGGCATCAGGAATATCGCGGGCAAAGGCTTCGGCACCCGGCGGCAGGAAGAAGGGGTCGTTCTTGCCCCAGACGGCGAGGAAGCGCGGCTTGTGGGTCCGGAAGTAATTCTGGAAGGTCGGGTAGAGCGCCACATTGCTTTTGTAGTCGCCCATGAGATCGAGCTGCACAGTCTCGGCACCGGGACGCGCGAGGTAGAAATTGTCGAGCGAATAACCGTCAGGCGAAATCCTGGCCGTATCGGTAACGCCATGCGTATACTGCCAGATGGTCGTTTCCGGCCCGAGGAACGCCTTCAGTGCCGCGCGGTTTTCTTGCGTTCCATCCTGCCAATAGGCCTGCACCGGGTTCCATGCATCGCTGAGGCCATCGACGTATGCATTGCCATTCTGCGAGATGATGCCCGTGATCCGCTCGGGATGCTTGACCGCCAGGCGGAAGCCCGTCGGCGCGCCATAATCGAAGACATAGACGGCATAGCGATCGAAGCCGACGATCTCGGTAAAGCGGTCGATCGTGTCTGCAATGCTGTCGAAGCTGTTGACGGCGGGATCGTCCGACTGGCCGAAGCCCGGAAGATCAGGGGCGATGATGTGGTAGCGATCGGCTAGCAGCGGGATCAGATCGCGGAACATGTGGCCGGAGGTCGGGAAGCCATGCAGCAGCAGGAGCTTCGGAGCGCCCTGGGTACCGGCCTCGCGATAGGCGATCTTGATGCCATCGACGGTGGTGTTGCGGTAGCTGATCTTGGTCATGGTCATGTTTCCTTCAGTTGAGATGAATGTCGATGCAGTGGGAGATATGTCGGTCATTCAGGCTGCGGCCACCGTTGTCACCGCTTCATGGATGACCTGCAGTGCGGTTACCGAAAAGCCCTCGGCGGCAAGCGGTTCGATGACCTTGGCCCAGCCGGAGCCGTCAGCCCAGGCGCCATGGACGAGCACGATATGCATGGTCTGCTGATCAACCGACTGCGGCGACATCTGCTCTCTCCTTCTTCGTTCGTAACCTTTTAAGATGACATAGAATGGTTACTTCCCATGAAGGTAACTTGTCAACCGCCTTTTGACAGGTTACATATGAATCACGTTTTTAAGCGGGCTGCCCTGCAGCTCTGGTCCGCAGCGGAATAGGACTTGCAATGGATAACCACTCTCCCGCCCTGTTCCTGGGTGACGCGTTGGCGCTGGATTTCCTGAATTCGGTGGCAACGCCCGTCGATATGCCTGTCGAATGGATCGATGACGGGGAAGGGCTGCTGCGCTGGCTCGATCAGGCAAAGCTGGTTCCGAGGGAAGCGCTTGAAAGCATGCGCATCCAGGCACTTCCGGGCGAGCTGGACAAGGTCGCCGATCAGGCGAGGAACCTGCGCGAGTGGTTCCGCGCTTTTGTCCGCGAGCATAAGGGAAAGCAGTTGAAGCCCGATACGCTGGCGGAGCTGGAACCGCTGAACCGCCTGCTTGAACGCGACGAAGGTTTCAGCCGCGTCGTGGCGCGTCAGGCCGACGAAGGCGCGGTTTTCGAATTCCAGCCTATGCGCAAGTGGCGCTCGCCGGAGGCATTGCTGCTACCGGTCGGCGAGGCGCTCGGCCGCTTTGTCTGCACCGAAGATTTTTCGAATGTGAAGGCCTGCGAAGGCCCATCCTGCACCCTGCTGTTTGCCGACCATACCCGTGGTCACCGCAGGCGCTGGTGCAGCATGGCGCTCTGCGGCAACCGCGCCAAGCAGGCCGCGCATCGGCACCGGATCAGGCAGGCCTAGCCGCCATCTCTTCGATGAGCCGGTCGAAGCCGATGCCGGTGCCACTCTCTCTGATATCGCCATCTTCGACATCGCCGAAAACGGCCTGCTCGGTGAAGGTCATCAGCGTCGTGCCGCCGCGCCCGGTAAACTCGACGGTCACCAGGGAGGAGGAGATGCTCCTGCCCGCCGTCAGCATCGTATAGGCATAGATGATGCGCTCGCGGGGGTGGATTTCGAGATAGTAGGCGTGCATTGCCTGCTCCGTTCCGTCGGGCATGCGCCATGTCATGCGCTCGCGCCCGCCGATCTCGAAGGCGAAATGATCTTCCATCACCTGCCAGTCGGGATGACAGGCCGTCCAGCGCCGCTTCAGCTGATGATCCGACCAGAAGCGGAAGGCATGCGCCACGCTGCCGGGCAGGTCGCGCTCGATGACGAAGGTGCGGTGATTGACGCTGACACCCATCAGTGATCCTTTTCCTCAGGAGTTTCCGCCATCAGGAGGGCGAGGCGATCGAAGGCTGCATGCATTTCCGCCTGACGTTGCTCGATCCACTGGTTGATGGCGCCGAATGCCTGCTGCTGCATGCGATAGGTGCGCACCCGCCCCACCTTTTCCGAAATGACGATGCCGCTTTCTTCCAGAATCCGCAAATGCTTCAGCACGGCCGGCAGGCCGACATCGGCGGGCTCCGCCAGTTCCGTGACGGAGGACGGCCCCTTCGAAAGCTGCTCCACGAAGCCACGGCGATAGGGATCGGCGAGAGCCTGAAACATCCGGTCGAATTCGGCTGGCGCCAGTTCTGCCATCACATGCCTCAAGATGTCGCGGCCTCAAGATAACGCGCCGGCATCGCCTCCCGATACGGAAACATCGAGAAGTAGGGTTGCGCTTCGGCCAACACGCGTTTGACGGAAGCACGTTGTAACAGACGCTCCAGATAAGTGGAAAGCGCCTGCTGCTCAGCCGTGAACGGATGCACGATGGAGGCAAAGAACAGCCCCGGCAGAGCCGCGCAATCGGCCATGGTGAAATCATCACCCGTTGCCCAGAGCCTTCCCTGCATATGCGCCTCGATCATCTTATAGGCCTGATCGAGCATTGCCCGTGCTTCGGCAACGCCGTGCCGATCATGGGCGTCTGCAGACCGGATTCGGTCGGTGACGATCTTCTGCATCGGCACGCTGACATAGAGATCGTAGAACCGGTCCCAGAGCCGCACCTGCAGCAGTTCTTCCGGGTCATCGGGCAGCATCCGCATCGGCCCCGGATAATGGGCCTGCAGGTATTCGATGATGATGCTCGTCTCCGGTATCGTACGCCCGGTCGCCTCATCATGCAGGATCGGGATCTTGCCGACCGGCCATTTGTCGAGCAGGGCCGCAGCCGAGTCCGCATCGGCAAAATTGACGATCCGGCTGTCGAACGCGGTCTCGTTTTCATAAAGCGCGATCAGCACCTTGTGGCAGAAGGAGGCAAGCGGATGCAGGTAAAGGGTCAGCGTCATATGGCACCAATAGTTTCCAATTTTGGAAACTATATCTCGGCCGCAATCGTCACGCAAGATGCTTTCCAAAATTGGAAAGTTTTCGATAGGCCTATGCGTATGCCACCCATCCCCTGAAGCTGAAAGCAGCGTAGAACAGACTGACATCTGAAAAGCCTGCCGCGCGCAGCATGGCCTCTTCATCCCCAGGGGCAAGGATATGCAGTCTCTCGCGCATGGCCTTGCGTGCATTGTTCAGCCGGGCAGGGTCCGTTCCATCGGGTGCCCCATAGGCGATATGCCGATCGATCCACATCGATCGCTCCGGCTCCGTTTGCGGGAAGCTCACATGCGCGAGAACAAAGGGCGCGTCCGCTCTCAGGCGACGGCGAATTTTTCGAAGTATCTCAAGCCGTTGTTCGACGGGAATATGATGGAAGGTCAGCAGGCACGCGGCAGCGTCGAACGGACCTTCGGGCGCGATGTCGATGCTGCCTTCGTGAAAACCTATCCGCCCGCCGTGCTCTCCGGTGACCTGCCTTGCCAGTTGCAGCATGTCGGCGGAGGGATCGACACCGTCAAAAGCCCAGCCCTCATGCGCCTCGGCAAATGCCTTGAGTTCCAGTCCGCCGCCCGCGCCAAGCACGAGCACCCGGCCGTTCTCGGGCACACGCTCGGCCATCAACATGGCCGCCATGCGATGCAGGCTGGAAAAGCCTGGAACCTGTCGTGGCGGGCCTTCAATATAGGATTTGACGGCATCTCCGGTGAAGGGCGATGCGGCCGTGCTGGCCACGGATATGTTCGGGATGCGGGGCAGGCGATCATCTTCTATCATGTAACTTTAATTATTTCATGATAGCCGCAGTGTCAATTTCCGCGCCTATTTCGCGAACTTGCGTGCCCCGGCCACGCAGAGAATGACGGCGACCGTCACCGCAAGCATGCTCCAGCTCACCGTCTCGCGCAGCAGCGTTGCGGCAAGCGCCAGCCCGAAGAAGGGTTGCAAGAGCTGTAACTGACCGACGGCGGCGATGCCGCCCTGTGCAAGGCCGCGATACCAGAAGATGAAACCGATCAGCATGCTGAAGAGCGAAACATAGGCGAGACCCAGCATGGCAGGCGTCTGGATATCCGCGAAGCTCGGTGGCCGATAGACGATGGCGGCGACGATCATGACAGGCAGCGACAGCACCAGCGCCCAGGAGATCACCTGCCAGCCGCCGAGCCGGCGCGAAAGCCTGGCGCCTTCGGCATAACCAAGCCCGCAGACGATGACGGCACCGAGCATCAATGCATCGCCGACGGGCGAGGCGGTCAGCCCCTGCGTCAGCGCAAAGCCCGCCACCAGCGCGCTGCCGAGCAGCGAGAAGATCCAGAAAGCCGGCTTCGGCCGCTCGCCACCCCTGATGACGCCGAAGATCGCCGTCGCCAATGGCAGAAGACCGATGAAGACGATGGAATGCGCCGAGGTCACGTGCTGCAACGCCAGCGCCGTCAGCAGCGGAAAGCCGACGACGACACCGAGCGCGATGACAACAAGTGAGATGAGGTCCTGCCGCGAAGGCCGCTTCTCCCGGAAGATGATCAGCAGGCAGAGCGCCAGGATACCGGCAATCGCCGCTCGCGCGACCGTCAGGAAAACCGGATCAAGCTGCATGACGGCCACACGCGTCGCCGGCAGCGATCCGCTGAAGATCAGCACGCCAATGAAACCATTGATCCATCCGGTCGCTGTGCGATCCATGCGGCACTCCTCTGTTCGTCCGCTCTTATCGATCTTCCTCACTGGCGCTGCCAGTCACAGTTCGGTACAGTTTGCCGAAACTGTAATGGTGGAAGGACCAGTACGGATGGACGAGCAGAGGCAGGCAAACACACGGGTCGGCATGGTCATGGCGACGATCCGGCAAAGGATTGCCGGGCGCAGCCTGACACCCGGCGCAAAGCTACCCTCGATCCGCGGCCTCTCGGAAACCTTGAAAGTCTCGGCCTCGACGGTCGTCGATGCCTATGAGCGTCTGGTGGCCGAGGGCACGATCCTCTCTCGTCCCGGTTCCGGCTTCTATGTCGCCAGCCAGACGGCGCCCTTGTCGCTTTCGGATATCGGCCCGAAGCTTGACCGCGCCATTGATCCCTTTTGGATATCGCGGCAATCGCTGGAGGCGCGCGACAGCGACTTGAAGCCGGGCTGCGGCTGGCTGCCGCCCTCGTGGTTTCCCGAAGATGCCATCCGCCGGACGCTGCGATCGCTCTCCCGCACTGAGGCCGCAAGTCTTTTCGACTACGGCTCGCCGCTCGGCCTCAAGCCGCTGCGCCAGCTCATTACCAGGCGCATGGCAGAGCGCGGCATCGAGGCGGCGCCGGATCAGATCATGCTCACCGAATCCGGAACCCAGGCGATCGATTTCCTCTGCCGCTTCCTGATGGAACCCGGCGATACCGTTCTGGTGGATGATCCCTGTTATTTCAATTTCCATGCGCTGCTCAGAGCCCACCGCGCCAAGGTGGTGAGCGTTCCCTACACGCCCTCGGGCCCGGATATCGAACTCTTCGCCAAGGTGCTCGCCGAGGACAAGCCGCGGCTCTACATCACCAATTCAGCCATCCACAACCCGACCGGCGCAACGCTGTCGCCCGTTACGGCTCATCGGCTGCTGAAGCTCGCCGAACAACACGGCCTCACCATCATCGAGGACGATATCTTCGCCGATTTCGAACAGATGCCGGCACCGCGCCTTGCTGCCTTCGACGGCCTCGATCGCGTCATCCATATCGGCAGTTTCTCCAAGACGCTCTCGGCCTCGGCGCGCTGCGGCTTCATCGCCGCGAGGCCGGAATGGATCGAAGGCCTGACCGATCTCAAGATTGCAACCTCCTTCGGCGGTGCCCGGCTGAATGCCGAACTGGTGCTGAGCGTGTTGAGCGACGGTGGCTATCGCAAACATACGGAGAGCCTGCGCAGCCGCCTGTCGAAGGCGATGTTCGATGTCACGACCCGGCTGAAAGCCCTTGATATCCGCCCCTGGCTGGAGCCGCAGGCCGGTATGTTCCTCTGGTGTCGCCTGCCTGATGGTCTGGATGCGGCCGTCGTGGCGCGCGCGGCGCTCGCCAACAACGTTGTCCTTGCCCCTGGCAATGCCTTCAGCCTGACGCAATCGGCAACCGGCTTCATGCGATTCAATGTCTCTCAGACGCTTGATCACCGGGTTTTCGAAGTGCTGCGTGACGCGCTCAAACGGGCGGAACGGTTCGCTGAGTGATACGCCGCCGCATGCCCATGTTTTAGGATGACAGGATCGCTGCGCAACAATATACAGTCAATCTAGACCGGATCCCGCCGGCCTTGATCATGGATTCTTGGATCACGCATGAAAGACTGGCATCCCGATCTCAGCCGCTCCTCGAGCCCCCGTTATATGGCAATTGCCGATCTGATCGAAATGGATCTGAAAGGCGGGGTACTGGCAGTAGGAGACCGGCTGCCACCGCAGCGGGAGCTCGCAAAACGCCTCAATATCGATTTCACGACAGTGGCGCGCGGTTATGTGGAAGCGCAGAAGCGCGGGCTGGTGGATTCACATGTCGGCCGCGGCACCTTCGTGACCGGCGGGCAGGGCAGGGAACGGCACGACGTTTTCGCCGATACCGCGCCGGATCCGCGCCGGACTTCCGTGGTCGATTTTTCGATGAACTTGCCGCCGGAGCCCGACGATCCGGAGTTGGTGAGCCACATGCGTGAAGGCATGGCGGCGGTGGCCGCCAATCTCATTCCGCTGCTGCGCTATCAGGGATTTGGCGGCTCCGGCATGGACAAGGAGGCGGCTGCCATCTGGCTTGGCCGCCGTGGGCTGGTGCCCTCGCAGGAGCGCATTTTCGTGACGCCCGGCGCCCATCCGGCGCTGCTTGCGATCTTCGGCCTGCTGGCAAAGCCCGGAGAGACCGTGCTGTCGGAAAACATCACCTATCCCGGCATGCGCTCGATTGCCGCCCAGTTGCGGCTCAATCTCTCCGGCCTGCCGATGGATGACGAGGGCATCTTGCCGGATGCATTCGCGGAAGCCTGCGAGCGGCTGGCCCCAAGAGCACTCTATCTCAATCCGACGCTGCAGAACCCGCTGACACTGACCATTCCGGAAAAGCGCCGCAAGGAGATCGCAGCCGTCGCCCGCAAATATCATGTGCCAATCGTCGAGGACGATGCCTATGGCTTCATCCCGCTGCATGGACCACCGCCGCTGGCGGCAATCGCGCCTGAGCTGACCTGGCATATCGGCGGCCTTGCCAAATGCATCGGCGCCGGCCTGCGGCTTGCCTATGTGGTGGCGCCGGACACCAAAGCGATCTGGCCCTTCGTCAGTGCCATGCGCACCAATAATGTCATGGCCTCGCCGATAACAGTGGCGCTCGCGACCCGTTGGATCGAGGATGGCACGGCAGATACGATCCTGCGTTTCATCCGCTCGGAGGCAGGCGCGCGCCAGCAGATGGTGGCGAATATCCTGCTAGAGGGTAGCTACAAGGCCGATCCGATCAGCTTCAATATCTGGCTGCCGCTCACCAATGGCTGGACCCGCTCGACCTTCGGCAGCCACATGCGCTCCTCCGGCATCGGCGTGGTGGCAAGCGATGCGTTTACGGTGGAGGGGCCTGCGCCCGAAGCCGTGCGCGTCTGTCTCGGTGGACCGATCAGCCGCGAAAGGCTGAAAGGCGCACTCGACTTCATGGCCCACGCGCTGGAAGGTCCACCGGAGATGTCGGCTTCGTTCTTCTAGGGTGGAGCTTCGGGCTCGTAACGCCGGTCCGTCCAACGTCATCAAAGTCAGTAATGAAGACCCCGCCCCAACCCCTCCCCACAAGGGGGAGGGGCTTAAGCTGCTGCGCCCGCCTGCCACTTCTTCTTCGAGGTTTCAGGACGGATGGGGCGGTGCGACAGATCAGTCGCCCCCTTGTGGGGAGGGGTTTTCGAACGCGCAACCTCGTCCGGTTAATGATTGGACCTCCCGCCATCCCGCTCCTCTCGCACCCCGCAAACCCCATCCCCAAAATCTCTGCGTCATTCTGACGAATAGACTGGCAATCCGCTTCAATGTAATTATATTGTATGCATACATTATGAGGCATTGAATGGATTTCATCAGTGCCTCGCAACGTCGAAAAGCGAGATCGCCATGGACACCGAATATCCTCCTCTCCCTCCGATGCAGACCGGCATCCGGGGCCGCTGCCCGCGCTGCGGACAGGGACATATGTTCAAGGGTTTCCTCACGCTGAAGAAGGAATGCGAAGTCTGCGGGCTGGATTATTCCTTCGCCGACCCGGCCGATGGCCCGGCCTTCTTCGTCATCTGCTTCGCCTGTGTGCCGAGCGTGCTGCTCGGTGTGTGGCTGGAAGTTGCCTTCTCCGCGCCGCTCTGGGTCCAGTTTCTGGTGACCGGCCCCTTCATGTTCGCCACCTGTATCCCGCCGCTGAGGCCGCTGAAGGGATGGCTGGTCGCAAGCCAGTATTTCTACAAGGCCGAAGAGGGCAAGCTCGCCTGATGTCCGTTCAACCTATGTGATGGGGCGGGAATGAGCGGCTTGCGAGGTCGTACCGGGGCATTGCAGGCTGCCCTGAACCTCAGATCTTGAAGACCTTATCTATCCCGCGGCGCGGAATGATGATTTCGACAAAGTGGGTGGTGTTGCGTATGAGGCAATGCGCCCCAAGGACCTCCTGGCGGTCGTCGGAAGCGCGATGTACGGTGAGATGGCCGGCGGCTCCGACCTTCTGGTTATCGAAATAACGGATATTTTCGCCGGGATCGCTGGCCGAAAGACTGATGGAAACGACCTTGTTGTCCTCCTTGGTTATTGCCTCATAGTACTTGAACATCAAATCGGTTCGGTCGATGAAGAAGCAGCGGCGCGACGGTGACAGGCCGTTGACATGGACGTGATCCAGCACGTCTCKATGGAAGATGATCGATTCCTTGCTGCCGCGCTGGTTAGGCGAAAAATATTCAACGAAATAGTCATTGATCGCCTGTCCTTGATCGTCTCGGACGTAAATGACGATCTGAAGATACTGATGGAGGGCATTGGTATCGTCAGGCATTGTCTTTCCAAGCTGCTCAGGGGTGCTTGCCGCAGTCGCCTCGCTAATCTTTCGCCAGTCCTCGGCGATCGCAGCATATTCGGCTTTGCCATTGCATTTCAGCGCCTGCAAAATGAGCTTGCCGAGACGATCCGAAATGTCTTCGTTGGCCCCGCTTTGTTCGTCCGGCTTTATGATGGAGCTGTGGTCCCTGTCCGGAAGAATTGCAAAAGGGAAGAGCACGTCGCCGGCGCGGACATGCCATGGCACGGGTACAACCTCTGTATCCTTCTCGCTGTGTGAGAAATCCACCGTGAAACCGCGAACGTTGAGGTTGGCGGCTGCGCAGCGGATCGTTCCGTCACTGCCGTTCTCGTTGACGATTTCTCTCAAGACGTCTTCATAACCCTTGGTTCCGATGACGACGAAAGGCATGATTTTATCCGGCCCATAGGGGCCGGCAGACTCTCCTGACGGGTCGAGCAGGTCGCGCAGTGCGAGATCCCATTGMTATTCGGAGGCGAGTTCCAATCCATTMAGCGTCTGCGTGCCCGTCTGAAACCAGTTGTTCCATCCTTTGATGACGCGGCCGAGCATGCTCTTGCCGGTGGAGGCGAGCCGCGAGCCGAAATTGGCTGGCGCCAGCATTACCAGCCTCTTGACCGGGCACTTCGCGGCATCGGGGTAGAAGCGGGAAATCCATTCGCGCGCAACAAGCCCGCCTGTGCTGTGCACGATCATGTCGAAGGGCGGCGTGAGCCGGCGGTTTCTGATCGCCTCGTTGACCGCAATATCCATCCTCGCCGCGACATCTTCGATGCGGACATCGTCATCAAGCGAAATGTAGTCGGCAAGCAGAATCCGTTGCGCATTGAATTTATTTCGAGCAAGAAAATCGCGAAGTGAAGTGAAGGACTGGGCCGTGTCACTCCAGCCATGCAGAATTGCAACATCAGCAGGCATTATTTTCCTCCCATGTTCCGAAATACGAAAATCGGCTCAAAATTATATTTCATTCAGGTGAGCTAAGATCCCAGCGGCGGATCATATACTTATTGTGTGCAATTGGAAGTTTTATTTATTGTTATATGCACGGGATTCTGCGCTCGCGAATGCATCGCGGCGCTCTCGAGGTCAGCCAAAATGCCGCAGTCATCGGGCGGCAAGACCTCTTGCAACTAATGTACCGATAAGTACAATACATAACGAAAGGTACAAACCAACCACGGAGACCAGATATGCCCGCACCGCTTCCCCCCTTCACTCATGAAACCGCAACCCAGAAGGTCCGTCTTGCCGAAGACGGCTGGAACAGCCGCGATCCGCAGCGCGTCTCGCTCGTCTATACGCCCGGGAGCCAGTGGCGGAACCGCGCCGAATTCGTCACCGGTCGCGCTGAGATCGTCGCTTTTCTTACGCGCAAATGGGCGAAGGAACTGGATTACCGGCTGATCAAGGAACTCTGGGCTTTCACCGACAATCGTATCGCCGTGCGCTTTGCCTATGAGTGGCATGACGACAGCAACAACTGGTTCCGTTCTTACGGTAACGAGAATTGGGAATTCGATGCCGAGGGCTTGATGCAGCGCCGTTTCGCCTGCATCAACGATCTGCCGATCAAGGAATCGGATCGCAAGTTCCACTGGCCGCTCGGCCGGCGGCCCGACGACCATCCGGGCCTTTCCGACCTCGGCCTTTGAGGCTGAAGGTGACCAAAGGTGAGTTGTGAAGACCGTTTATGAACGTGCCGATGTCGTGCCGCTGCTTGCGGAAATCTTCCGCGAGCTCGGCTACGAGGGCACGACATTGAGCCGCATCACCGAGCGTACCGGCATCGGCAAGGGTAGCCTCTATCACTTCTTTCCCGGTGGGAAGGAGGAGATGGCGGCCTCCGTCCTTGCCGATGTCGACGGCTGGTTCGAACGCGCCATCTACGAGCCGTTGCGCCATGACGATGCCAGGGCGGCAATCGATGCGATGTGGGCGAATGTCATGGACTATTTCCGCTCCGGCAGCCGCATCTGCCTCGTCGGCGCCTTTGCGCTGGACGAAACGCGCGAGCGCTTCTCGCCGGTCATACGGGATTATTTCGTCCGCTGGATCGAGGCGCTGCGCCAGGCGTTGGTCCGCGCCGGTTACTCCGGGGAGGCTGCTCTTGCGGCAGCCGAAGAGGCGGTATCAGGTATTCAGGGCGCGCTGGTGCTCGCGCGGGCGCTGGATGACAAGGATATGTTTCGCAGGACCCTGGACCGGCTGGCCGGCAGGCTGACTGCGACGAAACGTGAGGGATAGGCGGTGACCGCTGCGTTGGCAGGAGCACGAATGCTGGCAACGCGGGGAAAGCGGGTGAGGGGTCCAGGACGTCCTCACCCGGCAGGATTGTATCTAGGAGTCGTTCTGCGAGGGCAGGCGGACGGGGCGCGGATTCTCGCGCTGCGTGCGTACCTGGCGCYACTCGTTTTCCATCTGGTCGACGACGTGCTGGGGGATCTTGGTCGGAGTTTCTGCGGTGGTCTGCATCGTATACCTCTCTTCCTCAGCAAGGATGTGCTTACGAATTGATGCATCGCACAATAAAAACTGCGTGTAAATAAACCAGCGTCACACTTGAAACGATTTAGTTAATTTCAATCGATTAAGCGAACGTTAACCACAAAAGACCTCTGAGAGCCGTATCATGACTGTCTCGCTCGACCGGCAATTCTTCTTCGACACTGTGCAGCACTCGCTGTTCAAGGGCAGCCTCGCGCCGGGCCAAATCGAGGGCATGAACGCCATCTTTGACTACTGGGACGCGAATTTGGCTACCGCAGATCGGCGCTGGCTGGCCTATATATTAGCCACCGCGTTTCATGAGACGGCTTACACGATGCAGCCTGTGCGCGAGACGCTGGCAACGAGTGATTCGCGCGCCGTCGAGATTCTCGAGGCCGCCTTTGCGGGCGGCCGGCTCTCCTGGGTGAAGACGCCCTATTGGCGGCCGGATGAGGATGGCAACAGCTGGCTCGGCCGCGGGCTGGTTCAGCTGACCCACAGGCGCAATTACGAAGCGATGAGTGAAGTGACCGGCATCGATCTCGTCGCTCGTCCCGACCGGGCGATGGAAATGGCGCCGGCCGTGACGATCCTGATCGAGGGCATGCTGCGCGGCAGCTTCACCAGCCACCGGCTTTGCGACCACCTCAATGAGGAGAGGGAAGACTGGATCAGTGCGCGCCGCATCGTCAACGGCACCGACAGGGCGGAAAAGCTCGCCGGATACGGACAGGCCTTCCTCGCTGCGATCCGCACGGAGCAATGCGGTTCGTGGACTTGATCTAACGCCTTGGCCGGCGAGCTTCCGCGATGTCGAAACCGCTGGAGGCTGATGACTTCCGCCTGCCAGCCGACACGCTATCGCGACGATGCAGCTGACATTGCCCTGCCGCCGGTTTTCAGCGATAAAATGCATGCCGAGGTGTTGTCGTGAAAGCTCCAAAGCAAAGTCGTGGACCGCTGTTTGAACCGCTTCAGCTGCCTTGCGGTTTGACCCTTGATAATCGAATTGCGAAATCGGCGATGTCGGATTCACTCGGCGACGGAACCGGGCATCCGACCGTTGCGCAGATGAGGCTCTATCAACGCTGGGCCGAAGGTGGATTGGCCGTATCCATAATAGGAGAGGTCCAGCTCACCTCCGGCTACGCCGAGAACCCCGGTAACCTGGTGCTCAATGAAGCATCGGACCTCGAACAATTCAGAAAACTTGCTCTGCACGGCAGCCAAAACGACACCAGGCTCTGGCTGCAACTCGGTCACGCTGGAGCTCTTGCCTATGCACCGACAAGCAACCCGAAGGGTCCGAGTGCTTTCGACGTGCAAGGCCTGCGTTGCGCGGAAATCACCTTGAAGGAACTAGGCCGATTGCCCTCGCAATATGCAACGACAGCCCGGCTAGCGCAGCAGGCGGGGTTTGGCGGTGTGCAAATTCACGCGGCACATGGATTTCTGCTGAGCCAGTTTCTTTCACCGTTGTTCAACAGGCGGCGCGATGCATACGGAGGGGAGATCGCCCATCGTATGCGGATTCTGCTGGAAGTTATCGAAGCAACCCGGGTCGCTGTCGGACCGGCTTTCCCGATCGCCGTGAAACTGAATTCTTCGGACGAACTGGAAGGAGGGTTCGACGAGGATGACGCTCTCGAAGTGGTGACGGCGCTGGACCGATCTTCGATCGACCTGATCGATATCAGCGGCGGGACTTACTTTCCTGGCGCAAAATCAGCCTCCGACAGGGCGGGCCGGAGGCCCTACTTCCTCGAATTCGCGAAACGCGCACGCGCTGTCACAACCAAGCCTCTTATGCTGACGGGCGGTTTCAAGACTCGCGGGCAGGCCGAAGACGCCGTGGCATGCGGTGCCGTCGACATTGTCGGTCTTGCGCGCGCACTCGCCCTTGAGCCTTCTCTTCCCAATCTTTGGAAAGAAAACCAGAGATCGGAGCCGTCCTTTCCCAGGTTCCCAAACGCTCCGGAGGGCGGGATCACCGCATGGTACACGATGCGGCTCGCCGAGATCGGTGTTGACAACGATCCACCCGATTCCAGCGACCTCGAACAGGCCGTCCGCGACTATGCGGAACGGAACAAGCATCGAACAAAAGTCTGGTTGGCTCACTTTGCCAAGGAGGCAGCCGGAAGCAACTGAAGCCGACGACGCCAGCCTTATCTGGCGGATGGAACGGTTATCGGTTTCTGACTAATCGCGTTCCATCGTCGCGAGGATAGCGGCCGCCATCCGTTTCGCCTGGCGGCCGGGCTCCGCTGAGCGAACCACTTGGGCTACGGCCGTTGCTCCCTCATGAAGAATATTGATTTCGTCCGCCACACGTCTTGGGTCGCGGAACCGTGCGGCATGAGCAAGTTCTTCGAAATAGGCGAGCGTCAGGCGCTTGTGCATGCTGGCGGCACGAAACACGGGATCGACCATGTCCTTGTGTTCTCCCGTGGCGGCCATAAAGCTGCAGCCCCTGAAGTCCTTGTCCTTGAACCAGAGCTGTAGAAAGTCGAACGTCAATAAAATCCGCTCTGCCGGATCACTTGCTCGCTTTTCCACAAACTCGCGCATCTCACGGCGATCCTCCTCGTCGCGCCGCTCGAGCGCGGCAACGATCAGATCCTCCTTGGTCTCGAAGTGCCGATACAACGTCGTTTTCGCGACGCCGCTTTCCGCGATAATCAAATCGACCCCCGTTGCCTGGTACCCTTTCTCGTTGAACAGACGGAGGGCCGTTTCAAGAAGATGGTCCCTGATCTCTGATCGCCGCATTGTCACACCTCAAACAGAACTGATCTGTAGCGATAGTTAGGTGTTCCAGCGACCAATGGCAATGCACAAGCGCAGACAATTCCTCTGAACACCGCTTGCTGGATTAAACTTGCAGGCCTTCGCTATCGAAGGGTCGCGACGATCGCGCTTTCGTGACTTGGAAACGATACAGATCTGTAGTACATCGTTATAAACGATACAGATTGGTATCGTTTCTTCTTGGAGGCGAGAAGCCTCTGGAGATCAATTCAATGGGAGAAGGAAATGACCCAAGCTATCAAACATATCGGCAAGCAGCCGAAGTCCAGGAGCACCTTCGGCATTTTGCATCTGGCGGACACCTATGGCCGCGCGGCGACAACCGCCGGCCTCTATGTTTCGATCGCCATGATATATGCTTGGTTTGGCGGCATGAAATTTACGGCCTACGAAGCGCAGGGACTGGTCGATCTGGTCAGTAACAGCCCTCTTGTAAGCTGGATGTATGCGATCTTCAGTGTGCGAGGCTTTTCGAGTTTTCTTGGCGTCCTGGAACTGAGTATCGGCACACTCATCGCAGCAAGGTTCATTAGCCCGGTTTATTCGTTACTCGGAGGCGCCCTGTCGTCCGGACTGTTCGTCACCACCATCAGCTTTATGATTACGACCCCTGGCGTGGTTGTCCCCGAACTCGGGTTCCCGGCCATTTCGGTCGCCCCTGGTCAATTCTTGCTCAAGGACGTCGGGCTTCTGGCCCTATCGCTCTGGATTGCAATGGATTCCCTTCTCGCGATCCGCTCCGCCAGAGCCTAGATCCGAAAGCCCGGCAGTTAGCCTTTGTGCGAACGCCCTGATCCAGCTCGGATCGGGGCGTTCGCCATTCACTGAAAGCGAAACTCGTGCCATTCTGCGAAGAGCGATCTTCTTCTCTGAACGGAGGATTGGTGCCGTGGACGGGTTGCTCGGCGGGGCGGGGGCGAAAGCTTTCGAGACATGGGCGGGTTTCAGCGTTATCGGCACGCTGAGCTTCGTACTCGGCTTTGCGATGAACTACGGTTCGATCTGCACCTTCATCGCCACGACCGAGTTGGTTTCCGAGCGCCGACCTGCGCGGTTTCTCGCTTTAGCCGAATGCGCGGTGTGGGCTGCCGTCGGATATATCGTCCTCGATACGTTGCCGGCCATGCAGAGTGGATGGTCTCCCTTGCTTCACATGGTCGGCGCAGCCATCCTCTTTGGCGTCGGCGTATACGTGAACGGTGCTTGCGTCTTCGGATCGGTCGGGCATTTTGGCAACGGGGAACTGGAGTTCGGCTTCACGTTCCTCGGAATTCTGGTCATCCTCTCCCTCGATGCAGTACTCGAACTCCGCCCGGATCCAATGCCAATCAGCGCTGCACCGCCGCTTGCGCTGGAAGCTTTGCTGGTGGTTCTGCCCGCAATTCTCTTTCTGAGACTGGCCGTCTCTTTCAGATCCGAGACGAACTTTCGGCGGCTAACGCTGGCAATGGG
The DNA here is from genome assembly GCF_056405875.1 of Rhizobium sp. P1_E6. Lineage (NCBI taxonomy): Bacteria > Pseudomonadati > Pseudomonadota > Alphaproteobacteria > Hyphomicrobiales > Rhizobiaceae > Rhizobium > Rhizobium sp. P1_E6. The sequence continues at coordinate 63,415 of NZ_JBFUBG010000029.1, forward strand.
TACGATTGGCATGACTTCGGCCACCTTGTCAGCGTTCGCCCCCCGCTTCTCTATCACCACCTCGATTGGATCGATGCTTTCGATCCCGGTGACGAGTTCGCTGATTTTTGTCTGCATGTTCGCAGGCAGTCTCGTTTCGGCGAGAATTCGTCGACATCTTTTTTCGCTAACCTGGCCGACATGGAGAAGTGTGTCGCGAAGGATAATGGGCGGCATTCTGATGGGCTTCGGGGCGCTCCTTATCCCTGGTGGAAACGACACGCTCCTGCTCGTCGGCCTCCCGATGGGAGCGTGGCAGGCGTTCCTCGCTTACCTTCTTATGGTATCGGCGCTTGCCGCGCTGATCGCCGGATTTGGTTCAGCGGCGCAATCTTGGTCGTAACATCCGGCCGGGCCGCGAGGCTCAAGCTTTATCGGTCACTGCGCATACTTGATCTCCGACCTCCGACGCCTCCATCCGCTCGATGAACTTACAGCCTGACGCGGCATTGTGGCCCGGTTGAAGACCCGGTCGGCGCGTGTTATCGCCCGGCTCAGGCCCAGAGAGTTCAAACCCCGCGAACTGCCACAGGAGTGTCCCGCGTGATCCGCCATATCGTCTTCTTCACCGTGCCGGAGGAAAACCGCGAGGCGGTGCGCAAGGGGCTCTCCATACTGACGGGCATTCCGCATGCGCTGAAGCTGGAAATCGGCGAGAACGTCAAGACCGACCAGTGGGGCAATGCGATCGATTTCGTCGTCTACGGCGAATTCGAGAACGAGGAGGCGCTCGCCGCCTACAAGGCGCATCCCGATTATGACCTTTCGACCCGTACGGTAAAGCCGCTTAGGGATGCCAGGACCGCAGCCGATTTCGATAGCGATAAGGCGGTCACCAGACCCCTGCAGGATTGACGATGGCAATTGGCGCCGCTTTCGGTGCAGATCTATCCAATTGGAAATGAATAGGAA
>NZ_JBFUBG010000030.1:0-59319 GCF_056405875.1 Rhizobium sp. P1_E6
ATCGAAATGCTGCAGACCCCGCACAGCGATGAACTGGCTGACGGGCAGCAGCATCCAGCCCGTCAGCCCCGCCTTGCCGGGGGACGGCAGGCTTGGGTCAAGGATTGCGGCAGCCTCGGGAAAGCTTTCGGGAAGGGTCGCAAAGAGCGCGTCACGGATCAGTGCTGCGCGCTCCATGAGTTCCAGCGATTCGATGCCATCGGTTGCGAGCGCCGYGAACCGGCCGCTCTCGAAAGACGGCGCGTTGGCGGCGATGATATCTGCCATCCCACGCACGAGCGCCGGATGCAGAAGGTTCTTGAGTGGTTCCGGCATCGCATAATCTCCCTCTGACCATGCGATGCATGGCCCGGCGTCGGCTGGAGGTCAAGCGTCGCCGGAAAGACCCTCAGCGCCTGCAGACTTCGATGCGATAGGGTTGACCCCAACGGTCGTAGCGCCATTCCGGATGGCAGAAGCGCGGGCCATAATATTCAGGGTATGCAGGATAGTAAGCGTAGGAGCGCGGATAGTAGGCATAGGGTGCCGGATAAGCGGGACCCGAAGCGATCRCTCCGCCCACGAGGCCGCCGACGACGCCACCGGCTACACCGCCCCAGAAGGCATCGCGCGGCCTAGCGTTTGCGGTATCGGCTGATGCCAGCGAGGCGCCGGCAAATGTCAGTGCAATCAGGCCCGCCGCCATTGTCTTATGAAGAACGGACATGTCGATTCCTTTCATTGTAGGCTCGTCATTCAAGCCACGATCAGACTCTGCTCCGATCTCGGCGCGTTGATGGTCCCGCAAGCCGTGCGGGAATTAAATTTTCTCCATACTTGCCGCACCTGAATTGGGCTGTCGGCGTTTTCCCCGTGATCTTCTGACCATTTCAGCTTCGTGCAAGCCTTTGTTGTCACTCTGATTCATCAACTTCATGAGCCGGCTTGGAATTATTGCCTGTGGAATTTTATGGTTAACAGCTTGTTAAAGGCCTTGGCCTTATAGTTGTTCTAAGGGATATTTCATTCATTGCGGGAGTGAAGACTTTTTGATTTCTACCGGGGAACTCTTGGAGCTGGCCTGCCGCCGGATCGCTGATCTGGATACCCCGGCCTATGTCAAAAACAGCGAACTCCGCTATGTCGCCGTCAACGAGGCCTATGCCCGCTTCTTCGGCCGCGAAATCTCCGATTTCATCGGGCAGCGCAGCCGCGAGCTCTTCGAGCGCCCCGAAGAAGAGGAGCGCGAGGACCGCGAGCGTCGTGCGCTGGTTTTCGGCACGGAAGAGAGTGCCATCTCCTTCGACGCTGCCGGTCTTAGCCATGAACGGGTACTGATCGAGAGCTTTTCGCCCTCGCAGGACCGGGCCTATGTGCTCGGTATCTTCGAACCGCGCGAACCCCACCGCGCCATTCCTGAAGTTGCCGATACGATCGCTACCGATCTCGGCCGCATCCGCGAGACGCTCGAAAATCTCGATCATCCGATCGGCATCTTTGCGGAGGATGGCCGCCCGCTGATCGTCAATGCCGCCTATCGCAATGGCAGCAAACCTGCGCCAGCCGGCAGCACGCCTGCGCCGGCCAGCGAGACTGCCTGGCATGAAAGCGTGCGGGAGCGCGACCTGCTGCGTACCATCATGGAGGATCTTCCGGTCGCCGCTTTCGTGCGCGACGAGGATCACCGGCTGGTCTACGCCAACCAATATTACGAGACCTTTACCGGCCACGCCCGCTCCAGAGCGCTCGGCATGACCGAACACGACATGTTCGGGCAGGAGGCAGGCGAGGCGATTTACCGGGAGAACCTGCGGGCGCTGAGAAACGGCGTGCTGACCGAGGTCGAGAGCAATCTGCCGAATACCGACGGGGAAATCTTCCAGGTCATCTCCCGCGTCAACCGGGTCGTCACACCTGATGGCAAGCGCTATGTCGTCGGTTCCTTCTCCGACATCACGCCGCTGAAAGCGCGCGAGAAGGAATTGATCGAGGCGCGCGAACAGGAAGAAGTCCTGCATCAGGAAATCGAGAGCATCCTGCGCTCGCTGCCGGTCGGCGTGCTGATCCTCGATAACGATCACACGATTCTCTACGTCAATGACGAGTTCTACAGTATCTGGGAACTGCCGCTCGACGACCGTTTCGATGGGCGGCCGTTCATCGATGTCATCAAGCGCAATCACGAGCTCGGCCGCTACGGCGACACGCAGGCGCCGGAAGATATCTATACGTTTCGCAAGGGGCTTTTCGAGGCTACAAACCCGGAGCCGATCCAGCTCGACTGGGCTGCCGGCAAGTCGGTCATCTTCGACTCCAGGCGCATTTCCAGCAATCGCATCCTGCTGACCTATTCCGATATTTCCGCCGTGCGGGTGCGCGAACAGGAAATCCATGAGGCGCGCGAGGCACTCGAAAACCTCGGCGAGATGATGCGCGATGCGACGCATGCGATGCCGCAGGGGCTGGCGATCGTCCAGGACGGCGTGATCAAGCTTTCCAATGACGGGCTGGCCGACGTGCTGCACATTCCGGCCGAACTGACGGACGTTGGCCGGGAATGGATCGATCTCTTCCAGTTCTGCGCCAATCGCGGCGATTTCCACGACAAGGCGGTCGAAACGCTGGAGGAGTGGCGCGCCAATATCGCAGCGCGCCAGCCGATCTCCACCGTTTTCCATGTCGGCGGCGAGCGCTGGGTGAACATGGACGCCACCATCAGCGAACGGCAGCACTGGGTGGCGCTCTTCACCGACGTCACCGAGATGAAGCAGCGCGAGGAGGAGCTGACGGAGCTTCTGTCGCGCGCCGAGGCCGCCGATCGCGCCAAATCGGAATTCCTCGCCAATATGAGCCACGAGATCCGCACGCCGATGAACGGTGTGCTCGGCATGGCGGAACTGCTGGCCAAAACCAATCTCGATACGCGCCAGAAGACCTTCGTCGACATCATCGTCAAGTCGGGCAATGCGCTGCTGACGATCATCAACGACATCCTCGATTTCTCGAAGATCGATGCCGGGCAGATGAAGCTGCGCAAGGCGGCCTTCGATGTGATCGAGGCTGTCGAGGATGTGGCGACGCTGCTTTCCTCGCCCGCTGCCGAGAAGGATATCGAGCTTCTGGTGCGCGCGGCGCCCGATCTGCCTGCAGCCGTCATCGGCGATGCCGGGCGCTTCCGCCAGATCGTTACGAACCTCGTCGGCAATGCGGTGAAATTCACCGAGCGCGGCCATGTCTTCGTCGATATCGGCTCCGAGCCATCCGCCGGCGGCGAGATCATGGTCAGCATCCGCATCGAGGATACCGGCATCGGCATTCCGCCCGAGAAGGTGGACTCGGTCTTCGACAAATTCTCGCAGGTCGACGCCTCGTCGACCCGTCGGCATGAAGGCACGGGCCTGGGCTTGGCAATYACTGCCGGTCTCGTCGATCTCTTCGGCGGTTACATCGATGTCGAAAGCGAATGGGGCAAGGGCTCGATCTTCACCGTCAAGCTGCCTTTCGCCATTGCCGCCGCTCGCGTCGAGCCGAAGCCGCTGCCGATCAACGTGCAGGGTGCGCGCGTTCTTGTCGTCGACGATAACGAGGTCAATCGCCGTATCCTGACCGAACAGCTGAGTCTCTGGGGCTTCGACGGCGTTGCCGCAGAAGGTGGCGCGACCGCTTTTGCCATCCTTGAGGCCGCCGCCGACCTCGGCATCAAGGTAGATGCCGTCGTGCTCGACTACCATATGCCCGACATGAACGGCGCCGAAGTCGCCCGTCGCCTGCGGGCCGACAGCCGCTTCGGGGAATTGCCGATCATCTTCCTGACGTCGATGGATATTTCAGGGACGGAGAAAGAATTTGCGGCGCTGAACGGCCATGCGCATCTGATGAAGCCGGCGCGCGCCAATCTGCTCCGCAACACGGTTGTCGAAGTCGTGCGTGCAAACCGTGTCAAGCAGGCCTCCGAGGCCGAGATCACGCGGCTGCAGAAGGAAGTGGAGGTGGCGCCGCCGCCTGCGCCCGCTCCGAAGCGCGCTGCCGATTTCGTCGATGTCCTCGTGGCCGAAGACAACGAAGTCAACCAGATCGTCTTCACACAGATCCTGCAGGGAACCGGGCTTTCCTTCCTCGTGGTCAATAACGGGCAGGAAGCTGTCGAAGCCTGGGAGCAGCATACGCCGCGCCTGATCATGATGGATGTCTCGATGCCCGTCATGAACGGTCACCAGGCAACCAGAATGATCCGCCAGAAGGAGCAGGGGCAGGGGCACCGCGTGCCCGTGATCGGTGTGACGGCGCATGCGCTGGAAAGCGACCGGGAACTGTGCCTCGATGCGGGTATGGACGACTATATGTCCAAGCCGATCAGCCCGGAGCTGCTGGAAGACAAGATCCGTCAGTGGCTGGGCGGTGGCGAATTGCAGCCGGGCCGTTCGGGCTACTAAGGCTTGATCCCACAGAGCATTTCCCGCTTGCCGGCAAAGCCCTTGCGTCGCTCGACAGTAAAGCCTGCGGCGGCGAGATTGCGGCGCACGAAGCCTGCGGCTGCATAGGTGGCGAAGCTTCCGCCGGGAAATGTCTTTTCGCAGACGAGGCGCATCAGCTCTTCCGACCACATGTCGCCGTTGCGCGACGGGGCGAAGCCGTCGAGATACCAGGCATCGAAGACGGGAACAGCTTCGGCGACACCGTCGAGGGCGCGGCCACAGACGACGCTGAGTCTCGTCTGGTCGTCGAGATCAATCGAGACGATGCCTTCGGGCATATCCGGCCAGAGGGCCGCCAGCGCCTGCCGTTCGGTATCGATTTCGGGCCAGTGAGCCAGCGCCCGGTCGATTTCCTCCCGGCGCATCGGATAGAGCTCGAAGGACATGAAGTGCAGGTGCTGGCCGGGCTGGCGGTAAAGCTTCCATTGCCGCCATGTCTCGGAAAAATTCAGCCCGGTGCCGAAGCCGAGTTCGCCGATAAGAAAGGTCGGGCGATCGTTCCATCGTTCAGGCAGACCGTTTCCAGAGAGGAAGACGTGGCCGCATTCCAGCCGACCGTCGGTCTGGCAATAAAAATGGTCGCCAAAGGCGGTCGAATAGGGCATATCGCCGTCGCGCCATTCGAGGGGCTGCGGCTTGCCCGCGTCGATCTGATCGGGATTAATGTCTGTCATGGAAAAAGCCGATAGTCCGGCCCTGGCCTCGGGTCAATCATCCATCGATCTCCTGATCATCGGCGGCGGCATCATGGGGCTGTGGGCGGCCGTCCATGCGGAGCGGCGTGGCATTGAAACGCTGCTCGTCGATGCGGGCCAGCTCGGAGGCGGCGCAAGCGGCGGACTGCTTGGCGCCCTGATGCCGCATATGCCGGACCGCTGGTCGGAAAAAAAGCAGTTCCAGTTCGATGCGCTTGTTTCTCTCGAAGCAGAGATTGCCGCCATCGAAGAGGCGACCGGTCTTTCTGCCGGTTATCGGCGCTCCGGCCGGCTCATTCCGCTGCCGAAGCCACATCTGCGCAAGATTGCGTCAGGCCATTCCGCAGATGCCGAGGCCCATTGGAAGGCGGGGGAACGGCGGTTCCATTGGCATGTGCTGGACCGACCGCCGGGTGACGGCTGGATCGATGCGGCGGCCGGCGAGAGCGGTTTCGTGCATGATACGCTTGCCGCCCGCGTTGCGCCTCGTTCGCTTGTCGCTGCCCTGGCAGCCTTTCTGCGCAAGGCGAGGCATGTCCGTGTGCTGCAAAATATGGACATCCTGGACCTTGATCCGGTACGGGGAACGGCGTCGACCGGAGCCGGGACGATCGCCTTCGGGCGCTGCATCCTTGCCGCGGGATATCGCTCATTTCCCCTTCTGGAGAAGCTGACGCCGGGCCTGCAAAAACCTCTCGGACAAGCCGTGAAAGGGCAGGCTGCGCTGTTTGCCGCCGATATCGATCCCGGCTTGCCGACGATCTTCCGGGATGGGCTTTATGTCGTCGCGCATGAGGGCAGTCATGTGGCTGTCGGCAGCACCAGCGAAAACAGCTTCGCCGACCCCTTTTCCACGGACGAGCAGCTCGACGTGCTGATCGAGGCGGCCCGAGACATGGTGCCGGCGCTGCGCGATGCGCCTGTCATCGAGCGCTGGGCCGGATTGCGCCCCAAGGCGGTCGACCGCGACCCGATGGTCGGAGCGCATCCGGCGAATCGCAACCTCATTGCCTTGACGGGTGGCTTTAAGGTCAGCTTCGGCCTGGCGCACCGGCTGGCGGAGGCGGCAATATGCATCGCAAGCGATGTACCTACGGAATTTTTATTGCCGGAAAGCTTTGGAATTTCAAACCACATCGCGGTCTCTTCACGTTAGACGTGAATTAGAAACCGCTCCGCTTCGTTATTCTGTCATGCAAATCACCTATCTGCTTGCGCATCAAGGGCGCGGGACGCGATCCCGCGCTCATTTCATCCGATGGAGGAAATCGCATGCGCTATGCCATTTGCTTCACGCCATCAGCGAGCGATCCGCTCTCGCATGTGGCGGCCAGTTGGCTTGGCCGCAACGTATTTTCAGGCGATATGGTCGAGCCCCCGGCAATCCGCGGGCTCGGTATCCATGAGATCGCCTTTCATACGGCAGTGCCGCGTCGCTACGGATTCCATGGCGTGTTGAAGGCTCCTTTCCACCTCTCTTCCGAGGTGTCCGAATCGCAACTCCTGCGCGACATGATGCGGTTTTGCGGGACGCTTTCGCCTTTCCAGATTCCGCGTCTGGAAGTTGCGCGTCTCGGCACATTCTACAGCCTGTCACCGATCCGGCCCTGCGATCAGGTTCACTACGTCGCTTCGGCGATCGTTCAGGAATTCGATCGTTTCCGGGCGCCGCTGACCGAGGCGGATATCGAGCGCAGCGATCCTGATGGTCTTTCGGCGGCGCAATTTGCGAACCTGCATCGCTGGGGCAATCCTTACGTGATGGATGAGTTCCGCTTCCATATGCCGGTCACAGGTCCGGTCAACGCGGTCGACATGCCACGCATCGAGCAGGCGCTGCGATCGCTCTTCGATCCGGTGCTTGTCGAGCCGGTGACGGTCTCGAATGTCGCGCTGATGATCGAAGAAGGTGCCGGCGGGCCGTTCCGGGTCCACTCGCTGCATCCGATGGGCAAGGTGAGCGCGCGCAAGATCGCCTGAGGCGCCGAGCCTCGGGCCAAAGGTCATCTACGCACTTTTACGCCTCGACATTCCGCCAGTGGATGTTACCGTTTCACCTGTCTTTTCAGAAGGTGATTTGATGGTATCCGAGACCTATCCGCGCAATCTCGTCGGTTACGGGCGCAAGACCCCCGATCCGAAGTGGCCCGGCGAGGCGCGCGTCGCAGTGCAGTTCGTCATCAACTACGAAGAGGGCGGCGAGAGCTCTATTCTCGACGGCGATCCGGCTTCGGAAAACCTGCTGTCGGAAATCGTCGGCGCGCAGCCCTGGCCGAACCAGCGCAATCTCAACATGGAGTCGATTTATGAATATGGCTCCCGTGCCGGTTTCTGGCGGCTCTGGCGTCTTTTCACCGATCTCAAGGTGCAGGCAACCGTCTATGGCGTGACGCTTGCCATGGCCCGCAATCCGGAAGCGGTCGCCGCCATGAAGGAAGCCGGCTGGGAGATTGCCAGCCACGGCTATCGCTGGCTGGAATACAAGGATTTCCCGGAAGATCTGGAGCGTAAGCACATCCTTGAGGCTGTGCGGCTGCACACCGAGCTGGCTGGGGAGCGGCCCTATGGCATGTACCAGGGCAAGCCCTCCGACAACACGCTGCGGCTGGTGCAGGAGGAGGGCGGTTTCCTGTATTCTTCGGACTCTTATGCCGACGATCTGCCCTATTGGGTGAAGGGCATCGACGACAATCCTTTCCTCATCATCCCCTATACGCTCGATACCAACGACATGCGGTTTGCCACGCCGCAGGGCTTCAATTCCGGCGACCAGTTCTTTGCCTATCTCAAGGATGCGTTCGATACGCTCTACGAGGAGGGCAAGGAGGGCAGCCCGAAGATGATGTCCGTCGGCCTGCATTGCCGTCTCGTCGGCCGGCCGGGGCGCATAGCCTCGCTGCGACGTTTCATCGAATATGTGCTGAAGCACGACAAGGTCTGGATTCCGCGCCGCGTCGAGATTGCGCAGCACTGGCATGCGAACCATAAGCCGGAAACGATCTGATGATCTCGCGCAACGAGTTTGTGTCCCGCTTCGGCGGCGTATTCGAGCATTCGCCGTTCATTGCCGAACGGGCCTATGACGACGGTTTTGTCAGCGAAAAGCTGACAGTGGACCGCGTGCATACGGAGCTTGTGGCCATATTCCGCGCCGCGAGCCGAGAGGAGCGTCTCGGTGTCTTGCGCGCTCATCCCGATCTTGCCGGGCGGCTGGCGATATCGGGCGAGCTGACTGAAGATAGCAAAAAGGAGCAGGCGGGCGCCGGGCTTGACCGCTTGAGCCCCGCCGAACATGCGCGCTTCACCGAACTCAATTCCGCCTATACGCAGAAATTCGGCTTTCCCTTCATCATCGCCGTGAAGGGGCTGAACAAGGATGACATCCTTGCCGCTTTCCAAAAGCGGATCGACAACAGCAGCGACGAGGAATTCGTGACTGCGGCAGCACAAGTCGAGAAGATCGCGCTGCTTCGCCTGACATCCATGCTTCCGGAGACTTGAATGACCGATACCCCAGATACCAGCCTGCCAGCCTTCGCCACCGGCGCCATCAATCTCGCCTCGGCCCGTCTCGGCGCCAAGGGACTTTCTGCCACCGACGAATTCTTCGCGCCGCTGGAGCGCATGCTGCAGGATGTGCCGGCAAGCTTCGATCCGGATCTCTACGACGATAACGGCAAGTACATGGACGGCTGGGAAAGCCGCCGCAAGCGCGTTCCCGGCCATGACTGGGCGATCGTCAAGCTTGCCATGCCGGGCCGCATCTTCGGCTTCGATGTCGATACCAGCTATTTCACCGGCAATTACCCGCCGCATTGCTCGATCGAGGCTGCCTTCGTGGAGAGCGGCGACCCGACCGATGCGACGCAGTGGAGCGAAATCCTGACGAAGTCGCCGCTCGGCTCCAGCGCGCACCACTTCTTCGAAAATGCCGACAAGCAAAAGATCTGGACGCATCTGCGCCTGCATATCTATCCGGATGGTGGCGTGGCGCGCCTGCGGGTCTATGGTTCGGCCTATTTCGACTGGTCGAAGGTCGGCGCCGGCGAGGAAGTCGATCTCGCCTATATCTTCAACGGCGCGAAGGCGCTTGCCTGGTCGGATGCGCATTACGGCCATCCCGACAAGCTGCTCGGCCCCGGACGTGGCCTCAATATGGGCGATGGATGGGAAACCAAGCGTCGCCGCGGCCCGGGCCATGACTGGGCAATCATCCGCCTCGGTCATCCCGGCACGATCAAGCGCGTCATCGTCGACACCGCCTTCTACAAGGGCAACTTCCCCGACACCTGCGAACTGTTTGGCGCCTACCTGCCTGATCTCGGCGACACGCTTTCGGAGGCCGATATCGCTGCCTCCGAAAGCTGGAAGCCGATCCTGCCTCGCAGCAAGCTGCAGATGGACCATATCCATGAATATGGCAGCRACGTCGTTGCCGATATCGGCCCGGTCACACATGTGCGCTATGCCATGCATCCGGATGGCGGAACGATGCGCCTTCGGCTTCATGGGGTGAAGGCTTGAGTTCTTTCCTCTTTCCAACGCGTCCCTTATATTCGCGGCATCAGGAGTGATGCCGCGATGAGACCGTCGGAAGTGCTGGAGAAGAACAGGCAGGCGATCCGCGAAGCGACCAAGCGCTTCAACGCGACAAACCCGCGAGTCTTCGGCTCCGTCGCCCGCGGCGAGGATCGGCCGGATAGCGATCTGGATATTCTGGTGGATGCTTTGCCGGGCGGCACATTGCTGACACTTGGCGGTTTGCAGGACGCGTTGGAGCAAATGATGCTTGGCACGCCGATCCACTTGCTGACCCCCGGCGACTTTCCCGAACCGATCCGCATCCGGGTTCTTTCCGAGGCGAAGTCCATATGAACGAAAGTCGTATCCCGTATCTTCTCGAGCGGATGCGATCCGCGGCGGCCGAGGCCAACGCAATGATCGCGGATGTCAGCAAGCAGCGGTTTCTTGAGGATATTATCCTGCAGCGCGCTGTCGGGATGAGTCTCTTGATGGCGTCGGAAACAGCTGCTCAGCTGATGAAGATTCATCCCGAATTTCCTGTCGAGCACCCGGAATTTCCATGGGGGGCGATGCGCGGTATGCGCAACCGCATCGCCGATGGTTATTTCGACATTGATCTTGAGACAGTCTGGGCCACAGCCAAGGACGATGTGCCTGATCTGCTCGACAGGCTCGATCTTGTCCGCAACTGGCGTGCGCAGGGCGAATAGTAGGCAATGTCCCGATATCTCGACATACAACCTCTCACAAAGTCCGCCTTCGCGCCGTTCGGCGAGGTGATCGAAGCCGATCCGGCAAACATGCGCTCTATCAACGGCGGCAATACCGAGCGCTTCCATGCGCTTGCGGCACCCGAAGCCGTGGGCGAGGGCGCGCGGATCATCATCAATCTCTTTCGCGGCCAGCCACGCGGCTTTCCCTATGACGTCGGCATGATGGAGCGGCATCCATTCGGCAGCCAGAGCTTCTCGCCGATATCGGGCCGTCCTTTCCTCGTCGTCGTCTCCGAAGATGAGGACGGGCGCCCGGGGCGACCTCGGGTCTTTCTCGCCCGCGGCGATCAGGGCGTGAACTATCGGCGCAATGTCTGGCACCATCCGCTGATGGCGCTCGGCGAGCCCTCCGATTTTCTGGTTGTCGATCGTGACGGGCCTGGCAACAATCTGGAAGAATTCTTCTTCGACATCCCCTTCATCATCAAAGAGCCAGAGCTATGACCGGACTGACCACCCATGTTCTCGATACTGCTCTCGGCAAGCCGGCGCAGGGGCTGAGGATCGATCTCTTCCATATCGAGGGTGAGGTTCGCCACCATCTCAAGTCCGTCGAAACCAATGCGGATGGGCGGGTCGATGGCGGGCCGATCCTGATCGGCGAGAGCTTTCGAACCGGCACTTACGAACTGCTCTTCCATGCCGGCGATTATCTCAGGGCAAACGGCACGCCGCTGCCGCATCCGGCCTTCCTCGATCTCGTGCCGATCCGCTTCGGCATCGCGGATACCTCGGCGCATTACCATGTGCCGCTGCTGATCTCGCCCTATGGCTATTCCACCTATCGGGGCAGCTGACATGCGCTTTGCCGCGATCGCAGATATTCATGGAAACCATGCGGCTCTGGAAGCGGTGCTTGCCGACATGGCAGCACTGGGCATTACCGATATCGTCAATCTCGGCGACTGCTTCAGCGGTCCGCTGGAGGCTGGCAAGGTGGCGGACCGGCTGCTGTCACTCGCCATTCCGACCGTGCGCGGCAATCACGACAGATATCTGATCGAGCAGCGGCCGGAGGATATGCACATCTCCGACTCCGCCGCCTATGCGCAGCTCGACGCCGCGCATCTCGATTGGCTGCGGTCGCTGCCGGTCGACCTGATCTACCGGGATGAAGTCTATCTCTGCCACGCAACGCCTGAGGATGATAATCTCTACTGGCTGGATATGGCCGCTGCCGATGGCAGCGTGGTGTTCAGGCCGCAGGCAGAGATCGAAGCGCTGGCGGAAGGTATCGAAAGCCCATTGATCCTATGTGGCCACACACATATTCCGCGCATGGCGGCGCTGTCCGGCGGCCGCCTGATCGTCAATCCCGGCAGCGTCGGTTGCCCGGCCTATGATGACGACAAGCCCTATCCGCACAAGGTCGAAACCGGCCACGCGATGGCGAGTTATGCGGTGCTGGAAAAATCGGCCAGTGGATGGACGGCACAATTCCGCAATATCCGATACGACAACATGGCTATGTCGGCGTTGGCAAAGGCCAACGGTCGCCCAGAATGGGCGTCTGCGCTCGCGAGCGGTCGCGTGCGCTGAGCCTCGAGAATCTTCGTTTTTCCTCGAAGCACGAAGATGCTCTGTCTCTCTGTTTTTGCGCAATTCCCGGCGGAAAACCGCTGTGCACTTTTGCTGGAATTGCTCTATTGCCGCCCTGCGATGATCGAGGAATCGACATCCTTGATGTCGCGCTTGCCGCAGAGCGCCATGGTGATGTCCATCTCCTTGCGAATGATCTCGAGCGCCAGCGTGACGCCCTCCTTGCCCATGGCGCCGAGGCCATAGAGGAAGGGGCGGCCGATATAAGTGCCGCGTGCGCCGAGCGCGACTGCCTTCAGAACATCCTGGCCGGAGCGGATACCACCATCGATATGCACTTCGAGACGGTCGCCGACGGCATCGACGATCCGCGGCAGCATGCTGATCGTAGAAGGGGCGCCATCGAGCTGGCGACCGCCATGATTGGAGACGATGATGGCGTCGGCGCCGGTGTCGGCTGCCTGCTTCGCATCCTCGATATCGAGAATGCCCTTGATGATCAGCGGACCACCCCATTGTTCCCTAATCCAGGCGACATCTTTCCACGATAGCTGCGGGTCGAATTGTTCGTTCGCGAAGGTGGTGATCGAGGGAAGGTCGTCGAGGCCCTTGGCGTGGCCGAGGATGTTGCCGAAGTTGCGACGCTTCGTCTTCATCATCTCCATGCACCAGAAAGGGCGCGTCGCCATCTGCCAGATATGTTTCGGCGTGAATTTCGGCGGGGCGGACAGGCCGTTGCGCAGATCCTTGTGGCGCTGGCCGATGATCTGCAGGTCGGCGGTCAGTACCAGCGCTGAGCATTTGGCGGCTTTGGCGCGGTTGATGAGATCGACCACGAAACCCCTGTCGCGCATGACGTAGAGCTGGAACCAGAATGGTTTCGTCGTGGCGGAGGCGACATCCTCGATCGAGCAGATGCTCATGGTCGAGAGCGTGAAGGGTACGCCGAATTCCTCGGCGGCGCGGGCCGCCAGCATTTCACCGTCGGCATGCTGCATGCCGGTCATGCCGGTCGGAGCAAGTGCCACCGGCATCGACACGTTCTGGCCGACCATCGTCGTCTTGAGCGTGCGGTTGGTCATGTCGACCAGCACGCGCTGGCGCAGCCTGATATCCCTGAAATCGGCTTCGTTCGCGGCGTAGGTCGATTCCGTCCAGGCGCCGGAATCCGCATAGTCGAAGAACATCTTCGGCACGCGGCGCTGAGCCATTTTCTTGAGATCGGCGATGGTAAGCGGCGTGGCCATGAAGCAAACCTTCACATCTGAACGATGCTCTCGCATACCATGCTTTTTCCGCCTTTGGTATTTGATTCCAGGTCGGTTTTCGTCTCAGCCGGCAGCTTGGGAAAGCCCGCTTTTCATCGCCACGCCGGCCACATATGTTTCCGCCACGGAGCGGTCGTCGCCCATCGTCTGCAGCAGGAACAACTCCTCGGGAAGCGTCTTCACCACTTCCATCTTCAGGGCCATGGCAGGTGTCGCGGCGGCATCGAGAACGACGAGGTCGGCATCCGTGCCGGGCTCCAGCGTGCCGATCCTGTCGGCCAGCGAGAGTGCCTCGGCATTGCCGAGCGTCATGTAATAATAGCTGTCGAGCGGGTTCAGCCGTTCGCCCAGAAGCTGCTGGATCTTGTAGGCCTCGTCCATGGTCCGCAGCATGGAATAGCTGGAACCGCCGCCGATATCGGTGGCGACGCCGATACGAACAGGCTTCTCGCGGCGCGAGAGCGCCTTCAGCGGAAAGAGGCCGGAGCCTAGAAACAAGTTCGAAGTCGGGCAATGGACGGCGACCGCGCCGGTCTCGCTCATGGCGTCGGCTTCGCGCTCCGAAAGATGGATGGCGTGGCCGAAGAGGCTCTTCGGTCCGAGCAGGCCATAGCGGGCGTAGATATCGGTGTAGTCGATCGCCTCCGGATAGAGCTCGCAGGTGAATTTGATCTCGTCGTGATTTTCCGACAGATGCGTCTGGATGTGCAGGTCGGGGAATTCGCGGGCGAGTGCTGCCGTTGCCTCCATTTGGGCGGGCGTCGAGGTGATCGCAAAGCGCGGCGTGATGGCGACGTGGTTGCGGCCCTTGCCATGCCAGTCGGCAATCACCTGCCGGGTCTCGTCGTAGCCCATCTCAGGCGTGTCGAGCAGCCCCTGCGGTGCGTTGCGGTCCATCATCACCTTGCCGCCGACCATGCGCATGTTGCGGCGCAGAGCTTCTGCGAAATAGGCATCGGCAGATGTCTTATGAACGGAGCAATAGGCAACCGCCGTCGTCGTGCCATGGCGGATCAGCTCGTCGTAGAAATGCGTGGCTATCCTCTGCGCATGGGCGCTTTCGACGAAGCGGCACTCCTCCGGGAAGGTGTAAGTGTTCAGCCATTCCAGAAGGTTTGYGGCATAGGAGGCAATGACCTGCATCTGCGGGAAATGCAGATGCGTGTCGATCAGGCCCGGCATGATGAGATGCGGGCGATGATCGATTTCGCTGACGTCTTCGGGCGCCTTCGCCTTGATGTCGTCATAGGCGCCGACAGCTGCGATGATGCCATCCTCGATCAGCAGACCGCCATCCGTCTCATAAATATAGCTCTCGCTATCGGCGAGGCTGAGCGGGGCGCGGCGGAAGGAGAGCAGACGCCCGCGCAGGAGTGTTGTGGTCATTCTCGTTTGCCTTCGACTGCGCTTTCGAACCAGGCGACGAGCAGCTTGCGCTCGTCGGGGGTGATGTCGGTCACGTTGCCCGGCGGCATGGCATGGCTGCGGCCGGCCTGTATATAGATTTCCCGCGCATGCGCGGCAATTTCCGCGTCATTTTCCAGAGCGACGCCTTTCGGTGGCCGGGCGATGCCTTCATAGACCGGCTCTGCGGCATGGCACATGGAACAGCGTGTGGAGACGAGCTGCTTCACGGCGGGAAAATGCGGATCGCCGGCAAACTGCTGGAAGGCGGGAGCGACCGACGCGTTTTCATCTTCGCCCGTCAGCAACTTGGGCACGGTCGATAGCCACATGATGAGGATGAAGAGCACGACGGTGACGATCCAGGTCCAGGTCGGTCGTCCCTTGCGGGCATGAGTGGTGTTGAACCAGTGGCGGATCGTGACGCCCATCAGGAAGACCAATGCGGCGATCACCCAGTTGAAGGCGGTGCCGAAAGCCAGCGGATAGTGGTTCGACAGCATGAAGAAGATGACGGGCAGCGTCAGGTAGTTGTTATGGAGAGAGCGCTGCTTGGCCATGTAGCCATATTTGGCGTCCGGCGTTCGGCCGGCGATCAGGTCGGCGACGACGATCTTCTGGTTGGGAATGATGATCATGAAGACGTTGGCCGACATGATGGTGGCGGTGAAGGCGCCGAGATGCAGGAAGGCGGCGCGGCCGGTGAAGACTTGCGTGTAACCCCAGCCCATGAAAACCAGCACGACATAGAGGACTGCCATCAGGCCCCAGGTGTTCCTGCCGAGCGGCGATTTGCAGAGCAGGTCGTAGATGATCCAGCCGCCGGCCAGTGATGCAAGCGAGATCAGGATCGCCACCGGTCTGCTGATATCGAGCACATGGCGGTCGATCAGGAAGAGGTCGGCGCCGCCATAATAGACGATGCAGAGCATCAGGAAGCCGGAGAGCCAGGTGAAATAGCTCTCGTACTTGAACCAGGTCAGATGTTCCGGCATCTGCGCCGGCGCCACCAGATATTTCTGGATATGGTAGAAGCCGCCGCCATGGACCTGCCATTCCTCGCCGTGAACACCGGCGGGCAGATGCGGCCGCTTCACCAGCCCCAGGTCGAGCGCGATGAAATAGAAGGACGATCCGATCCAGGCGATCGCGGTGATGACATGGAACCAGCGCGCCGCAAAGGCCAGCCACTCCCAGGCTATTGCATATTCATACATTCAGTTCCCCTGTTCTTCTTCCCGACTCGTGAGATTGCGAGAAATTCAAGCGCGAGGAAAGGGGGCACGTGGGGTTTCTTGCCGCAGTGGAGATCGCAGGAAGAGCTTGCCGGGTGCGGCATTTGTGCTAAGGCATCGCCGACGACGCTAATAAGGAGCCGCTGAAACATGCAGATCGAAGTCCCTTGCCCGAAGTGCCGCAACACGCGCATGAAATTTCCGCGCCCGCAGCCGATCGACAGCGACATCATCACCTGCTTCAACTGCAATTTCGAACTCGGCACCTATGGCTCGATCAAGACCAAGATGGTGGCGATGCTGAACCGCGTTGCGGCTGCCGAGGAGCAGCAGAAGAAGCACTAATTCACGGTTTAAGCCGGTGCAGTCGTGCCGGCCGCGGCAAGGGGCCGTGCACCGATGTCGGTAAGCCGAGCCCGGTTCCTGAGAAGGCGGTAGCCGAGGCGCGGCAGCGTCATGATCCATTCCTGGCCATCCGGCTGTTGTCCGAGTGCCTCGCGCAGATGGGTGATCTGTACAGAAAGATTACCCTCCTCGACCATCAGCCCGGGCCAGCCCGCCTCAATTAAGGTGTCTTTTCCAACCTGGCGACCGTCGGGTATCAAGCAGCGCCTTGAGCAGTGAAATCGCGCGCTGGCCGAGCGCAACTGGCTGGCCATCCCGCAGCAAGCCGCTGCCGGGGTCGAGCATGAAACCGCCGAAAGCATATCACTGCTCTTCCGTCGCAGTGCTTATATCCGCGCAATTTGAGGTGGCAATCTGGTTGTACGCTGTGCTGTGGAGCGGACGTCTCATTTGCACGCCTTAAAAAATGGCGGATTTCTGCGACATTTTATCCACCGCTAATGCTCCAAAGTGGAGCAAACGATTCCTTGAAATGTGAAGATCGGGTTACAGTTTTGAAATACAGGCCGCCGGGATGAGGTGGAAACCGCATGACACTGGCGGCGCATTCATCGACGGAGAAGATGCCCATGCGCAGCATTCTGACATGCGTGATGATTGCCTATGCGTCGTTCGCGACAGCCCACGACGCCGCTACGGGTTGGAGTTACGACCCCTACTGTTGCAATGGAAATGCCGAAAACGGCGATTGCCAGATGATCCCGTCCAAGACCGTGGCCATCACGCCGGATGGCTATCGCGTGACGCTGAGACCCGGCGATCACCGGCTGGTAACGCGAAGCCATGTCTTCCTGCTGCCGATGACCAGGGCGATGCATTCAGGCGATAGCGACTACCATATCTGCCTGTTCCCGAACGAAGATACGCCGCGATGTTTCTATGCGCCCGATATGGGCTACTGAGAGGATTTAAGCCCCGCCATTTTGCGTGACATGTTCAGTCCTGCTCCACATCGAATTTCTGCAGCAGCCATTTCCGGAAATTTTTGATTTTCGGCACGTTCCGCCTGTTTTCAGGATAGCCGAGCCAATAGTCGCGCCCGTCATTGCCGGTCAGTTCAAAGGGCTGATAAAGCCTGCCGGCGGCGACATCGTCCTGGAAATGGCCGGGATTGAGCATGGCGACCCCGCCGCCGGCAATGGCGATGCTGGCATCGAGGATCTGGGTGCCGAATTCGCTTTTCGGATAGCGGGAGAGATCGGCGTCCTTGACTCCGGCCGCCGTGAACCATTCTGCCCACCAGGAATCGCCGGCGCTGATCAGGAAAAGCTTCAGCAGGTCTGCCGGCTCGTGGATGCCACCGATTTCGGCCGCGAGCTTGGGGCTCAGCATGGGGGAGTAATCAAGTCTCATCAGCCGATGACTGATCAGGCCCGGCCAATCGCCGCGACCCCAACGGATCGCCACGTCGGCGGCCTCTTTCTGGAAATCGACGATTGTGCCCGATGTGATCAGCCTCACCGCAATATCAGGATATTGCAGCTGGAACGCGCCGATGTAGCGCGAGAGCCATTGCTGGGCAAAGGTCGCCGTCGAATGGATCGTCAGCGTTTCCCCGGTCGCCTTGCGCATCGAGGCCATGGCTTCGATCAGAATGTTGAATGCTTCGGAGACCCTGGGCGCGAGATGTTTGCCTGCTTCCGTCAACTCGATCTGGCGGGGCAAGCGCAGGAAGAGCGGCTCGCCGATATTCTCCTCCAGAAGCTTGATCTGATAGCTGACCGCCGTCTGCGTCATGCCGAGCTCGTCGCCGGCTTTGGTGAAACTGCTGAGCCGAGCCACGGCTTCGAAGACGCGCAGCGCATTCAGCGGGAACTGCTTCGACAGCTTCATGGATAAGTTCTCTTTATGGATGCAGACGGTTGTTCGATTGGAATTGCAGCATTTTTCCCGGCAAACTGCAATCATCTCATCAAACCATCAAGGTGATGTCATGGATTGCCAAACTATCGAAGAGCGTTCTCCCACAAGAGAAGGATTGCTCACCATCACGATCCGCCGGCTGGCCCGGGGGATCGGCAGCCGGATGCCGCAGCTGGATATGGATGTCACACCCGATCGCATCAAGCGTGATCTCGGCTTCCTGGACGGACGCGATCCGCGTTACGAGGATGACCGGTTGCGATAGGCGGCAAGTGCGGTCAAGATTTCGGCTGCAGTCATGGCAGCGATCACCTCGGGGCGTTTGTCCTTCACCGCCGATCCGCCGATCGGCAAAGTAAGGCGATCGAGCCAGGAGCGTTCGCCGCCTGCCTCACGGGAAAGCCAGCTTGCAAAGGTTGCGCGTTTGGTCGCCGAGCCGATCATGCCGATGTAGGCCAGATCGGTGCGGGCGAGCGCTTCATGAGCGATCAGGAAATCCAGCGCATGGTCGTGGGTGAGGATGACGAGTGCCGCACCAGCAGGAATATCTTTCACCAATGCCTCGGGCATCGGCACCAACAGGCATTTTGTCCGAGCTGGAAGATTGGCAAGCTCATCCTGCCGGGTCTCGATGACGGTGACCGAAAGCGGCAGCGGGGCGAGTGCGGTGGCAAGGGCGCGGCCGACATGCCCGGCGCCGAAGACGTAGACCTCGGGCAGGCGTTCTGCCTCGTCTTCCTGCTTCTTCTCCAATTCGCCTCTGACCGCATCTGTCACATGCCGAAAGCGCAGTTGCGTGCGGCCGCCGCAGCATTGGCCGATTTCCGGTCCGAGCGGAATATCCATCATGTCAGTGCCGCCGGTGCCCGCCAGCAATTCGCGGGCATTGCCGATGGCGATGAATTCAAAGTGACCGCCGCCGATCGTGCCCCACATGCTGCCAGCCGCGACCAGCATGAAGGTGCCGGCCTCGCGCGGCGTCGAGCCCTGTGTATCGGTGATTTCGACGAGGATCGCTTCGGGCTGCAGGACCAGAAAGGCGCGGAAGTCGCTGCCGGGCACAAAACCGGAAAGGATCTCGCGCCGCGTCATGGCTACACCCTCTTCATCCTCTCGACAGCCATCAGCACACGTTCGGGCGTTGCGGGCGCATCGAGATGGGGACAGACGCGGTAGTTCGCGACACTGGCAACGGCCATGGAGAGCGCTTCGAGGACCGATATTG
Organism: Rhizobium sp. P1_E6; assembly: GCF_056405875.1. NCBI lineage: Bacteria > Pseudomonadati > Pseudomonadota > Alphaproteobacteria > Hyphomicrobiales > Rhizobiaceae > Rhizobium > Rhizobium sp. P1_E6. The sequence goes on from NZ_JBFUBG010000030.1 coordinate 19,386, forward strand.
CCAGCATGAAGGGCGGTTCGCCGACGGCCTTGGAACGGCCGATCGTGGCTTCCGCATTCTCGGACCATTCGGCGAGTTGCACATTGAAAATCTTCGGGCGGTCGGAAGCGAGCGGGATCTTGTAGGTGGAGGGCGCGTGCGTGCGCAGGCGGCCCTTGTCGTCCCACCACAGTTCTTCGGTCGTCAGCCAGCCCATGCCCTGAACGAAGGCGCCCTCGACCTGGCCTATGTCGATTGCCGGGTTCAGCGAACGGCCGACATCATGGAGGATATCGGTGCGGTCGATCAGATACTCGCCGGTCAGTGTGTCGATCGAGACTTCGGTGCAGGCGGCGCCATAGGCAAAATAGTAGAAGGGCGTGCCGCGGCCGGCCTTGCGGTCCCAGTGGATCTTCGGCGTCTTGTAGAAGCCGGCAGCGGAAAGCTGCACGCGGGCGAAATAGGCCTGCTTGATGAAATCGGGGAAGGGGATTTCGATCTCGCCGACCCGCACGCGGTTCGGCAGGAAGGTGATCTCCGAGACCGGAACCTCCCATTTCTCGGCCGCGAAGGCGACCAGTCGTTCCTTGAGCTGGCGCGCCGCGTCATAGGCGGCCATGCCGTTCAGGTCCGAGCCGGAAGACGCGGCCGTGGCCGACGTGTTCGGCACTTTGGCTGTCGTGGTCGCCGTGATCTTCACCCTGTCGATATCGACCTGGAAGCTGTCGGCCAGGACCTGCGCCACCTTGGTATAGAGGCCCTGGCCCATCTCGGTGCCGCCATGGTTCAGGTGGATCGAGCCGTCCTGATAGATATGGACGAGCGCGCCGGCCTGGTTGAAGGCGGTCATGGTGAAGGAAATGCCGAACTTGACCGGCGTCAGCGCGATGCCCTTGCGGATGTAGCGGCTGTCTCGATTGAAGGCGACGATGGCATTGCGCCGGACGCGGTAGTCGGCGCTGTCCTCCAGCTCCTCGACCACACGGGCGATGATGTTATCCTCGACTTCCTGATGATAAGGCGTCGTCGTGCGTCCCGAGCCCGGCTGACCGTAGAAATTCAGCTTGCGGATATCGAGCGGATCCTTGCCAACGGCATAGGCGATCTCCTCGATGAAGCGTTCGGCGCCGAGCATGCCCTGCGGGCCGCCGAAACCGCGGAAGGCGGTGTTGGAGACCGTATGCGTCTTCAGCGGCTGAGAGACCAGGTGCACATGCGGATAGAAATAGCTGGAATCGGCATGGAAGAGCGCGCGGTCGGTGACCGGGCCCGACAGATCCGAGGAGAAACCGCAGCGGGCCGAATAGGTGGCGTCGACCGCATGAATGCGGCCCTCGTCATCGAAGCCGAGTTCATAGTCGACACGAAAATCGTGGCGCTTGCCGGTGGCGCTCATATCCTCGTCGCGGTCGGGGCGGAACTTGATGGCGCGTTTCAGCTTCTTGGCGGCGACTGCGGCAAGGGCTGCGAACTGGTTGCCCTGTGTTTCCTTGCCGCCGAAGCCGCCGCCCATGCGGCGCACGTTCACAGTCACGGCATTCGATGGAATGTTCAGAACATGGCCGACGATATGCTGGATTTCGCTTGGATGCTGGGTCGAAGACCAGACGGTGACCTCATCGTCCTCGCCTGGGATCGCCATGGCGATATGGCTTTCGAGGTAGAAATGTTCCTGGCCGCCGATGCGCATGCGGCCTTTCAGCCGGCGCGGGGCGTTTGCCATTTCTGTTTCGGGCTCACCCCGCTTCAGCGTCATTGGCGTGATGACGAGCGGGCTGCCGTTCTCGATGGCGCCGTCGATATCGCTCCAGTGCGGCAGATCGCGATATTCGATCGTCGCCTTGCGGGCGGCGCGGCGGGCGATCTCGCGGGTTTCGGCAATCACCGCAAAGATCGGCTGGCCGTGGAATTGCACCAGGGTTTCGGCAAGCAGTGGTTCGTCATGGCTACCGTTCGAGCTGACGTCGTTGACACCCGGAATGTCCTTGCCGGTGAAGACCCAGACGACGCCGGGATAGGCCGCGACCTCCGACAGGTCCATCGAGACGATCTCGGCATGGGCGCGGTCGGACATGCCGAGCGCGCCGTGCAAGAGATCCGAGGGTTCGGGAATATCGTCGATATAATCGGCACTTCCGGTGACATGCTTATGCGCTGAATCATGACGCAGCGAGACATGCATCTGGCCGTTGATGAGCTTGCGATCCTCGAAGGTAGACTTGTCCATTAGATGCCTCCTTCAGGAGGAAATGTGGTGCCGCGTGGCCCCCTCATCCGCCCTTCGGGCACCTTCTCCCCGCTGGGGAGAAGGGGATGCCGGGTCGTGTCGTTTCCCCCTTCTCCCCTCGGGGAGAAGGTGCCCGAAGGGCGGATGAGGGGGCGGCTTGCGCCGATATGCGTCATCCTCATGATGCCACCTCCTCGAACCGCTTCAGTTCAGCGGGCGCACCGACCGTTTCGAGGTAAAACCGCGTCAGCAGGTTCTTAGCCGTCAACTGGCGATATTCAGCGGTCGCGCGCCAGTCCGTCAGCGGCTGGAAGTCGGTGTCGAAGGCCGGGCGTGCAGCCTCTATGGTTGCTTCCGTCCAGGGCTCGCCGATCAACTCGGCCTCGACGCTGCGGGCGCGCTTGGGCGTTGCCGCCATGCCACCGAGTGCAATGCGGATGTCAGTCACGCGGTCTGTCTCATCCAGCACCAGATAGAAGGCGCCGAGTACGGCGGTGATATCCTCGTCCCGGCGCTTGCTGATCTTGTAGACTGCGAATTTGGCGTCTGCGACCGGGTAGGGCACGAAGACGCTTTCGACGAATTCGCCTGGCTGGCGGTCCTGCTTGCCGTAGGCGATGAAGTAATCCTCCAGCGGGATCGTGCGGGCGCCTTCGGCCGAGCGCAGCGTCAATTGCGCGCCGAGTGCGATCAGGGGCGGCGGGCTGTCGCCGATCGGCGAGCCGTTGGCGATATTGCCGCCGATCGTGCCCATGTTGCGCACCTGATCGCCGCCGATACGGGTGATGAGGCGGGCAAAGGCGGGGATCTTCCGGGCGATGGTGTCGAGCGCGCGGGTGTAGGTGACGCCGGCGCCGATCGCGATGCCATATTCGCCCGCGGTAATCGTCTGAAGCTCCGTCAGGTGATTGATGAAGACGACGGGGTTCAGCTGACGCATCTGCTTCGTCACCCAGAGGCCGACATCGGTGGAGCCGGCAACGATGGTCGCCGTCGGCTCGGCCGCAAGCACCCGCGCAAGCGCGTCAACGGAGCGCGGCACAATGAGGCGGCCTTCTTCTGACACAATCGAGATCGTATCGGATGCCTGCATGGCCCAGAGGCGAGAGATGATTTCGGCACGGGTCTTTTCGAGTGGATCGAAGAGGGCGCTCGGTCGCTGCAGGCTCACCTGCTCGGCGGCCTTGACGATCGGCTCATAGCCTGTACAGCGACAGAGATTGCCTTGCAGCGCCTTTTCGATCTCGGCGCGGTCAGGTTTCTCGTTGGACAGCCAGAGGCCGTAAAGGGACATGATAAAGCCGGGCGTGCAGAAGCCGCATTGTGAACCGTGGCAATCGACCATGGCCTGCTGCACCGGATGCAGCGTGCCATCTCTGGCAGCCAGATGCTCGATCGTCACGACATGGGTCGCTTGCAGCGAGCCGGTGAAGCGGATGCAGGCATTGACGGATTCGTAGAAGAGCTTGCCGTCGATCAGCCGGCCGACCAGCACGGTGCAGGCGCCGCAATCGCCTTCGGCACAGCCTTCCTTGGTGCCCGTCAGCCGCCGCTTCAGCCGGAGAAAATCGAGAAGAGTCTCCGTCGGGCGGACGTTGCTCAAGGAAACGTCCTCGCCATTGAGGATGAAGCGGATGCTGTCGTTCATGATATTCCCGGTTGTTTTTCTTAAAATGGTTATGCCGCTGTCCAGCCCCCGTCAATCGAGATATGCGTGCCGGTCACCTGCCGGGCTTCCTCGCTTGCAAGGTAGAGGGCGAGCGCTCCGATCTCCTCGGCCTTGACGAATTCGTGGGTCGGCTGTGCCTTGAGGATAACCTCGGTCTTGACCTGCTCTTCGGTCATGCCGCGCGCTTTGGCGGTATCGGGGATCTGCTTTTCGACGAGCGGGGTCAGCACATAGCCGGGGCAGATGGCGTTTACCGTCACACCGAATTCGGCAAGCTCGAGTGCTGCCGTCTTCGTCAGGCCCAATATACCATGTTTTGCCGCCACATAGGCAGATTTGAAGGGCGAGGCGACCAGACCATGCGCCGAAGCGATGTTGATGATGCGGCCGGACTTTCTGGCCTTCATCAGCGGGATCGCGGCACGCATCGTATGAAAAGAGCTGGACAGATTGATCGCGATGATCTGATCCCATTTCTCGATCGGGAAATCCTCGATCTTTTCGACATGCTGGATGCCGGCATTGTTGACGAGCACATCGACCGTTCCGAAGGTCTTGCCGGCAGTCTCGATCAGATCGGCAATCTCTGATGGCTTCGTCATGTCGGCCGGGTGATAGAGTGCCTTCGCTTTCGACGATGATTCAAGGCGTTCGATTATCGCCTTGATTTCGTCGTCCTTTCCGAAACCGTTGATGACGACGTTGTCGCCCCTGGCGGCAAAGGCGGTGGCGATCGCAAGCCCGATACCGCTGGTGGAGCCGGTGACGACGACGGATCTGCTCATGCTTCTTCCTCCCTGGATGCGAGATGCTGCATTGCAGCGTCAGCGCGAGGTTATGCCCAAAGGCGGCGTGCTGGCAATCGGGAAGTGGCTGAGAGGCCAGACCGCCACTTACGCCCTTCCAAGCCAGGCGGACCTGCCCTATTGATTTGCCACGACAACAGCATGCAGCGGGAGGAATCGCATGGGTGGATATGTTCTGGCGGTCGATCAGGGAACGACCTCGACACGGGCGATCGTCTTCGACGGCGACATGAAGATCGCCGGCATGGGCCAGAAGGAATTCACGCAGATCTATCCGCGCTCCGGCTGGGTGGAGCATGATCCCGAGGAAATCTGGGATTCGGTCGTTTCCACAGTCCATATGGCGCTGCGCGAAGCCAAGGTAACGGCTGGGGATATTGCGGCACTTGGCATCACCAACCAGCGCGAGACCGTCGTCGTCTGGGAGCGCGAGACCGGCAAGCCGATCCAGAACGCCATCGTCTGGCAGGACCGGCGCACGGCAAGCTATTGCGACAATCTCAAGCGGCAGGATCTGGAGCGCACTTTCACGAAAAAGACCGGCCTTATCCTCGATCCCTATTTCTCGGGAACGAAGCTTTCCTGGATGCTTGCCAATGTGAAGGGCGCGCGGGCGAGGGCGGCGCGCGGCGATCTTTGTTTCGGCACGATCGACACGTTCCTTATCTGGCGGCTGACGGGCGGCAAGAGTTTTGTCACCRATGCGACCAATGCGTCGCGCACGCTGATGTTCAATATCTCGACCAACGAGTGGGACGAAGACCTGCTCGATATCCTGCGCGTGCCGGCCGCCATGCTGCCGGAAGTGAAGGATTGCGCCGATGATTTCGGCACGGTCGATCCCGAGCTTTTCGGCGCGGCCATCCCGATCCTCGGCGTTGCCGGCGACCAGCAGGCGGCGACGATCGGCCAGGCCTGCTTCGAGCCGGGGATGCTGAAATCGACCTATGGCACCGGCTGCTTTGCGCTTCTCAACACCGGCAGCGACATGGTGCGATCGAAGAACCGGCTGCTGACGACCATCGCCTATCGCCTTGATGGTCAGACGACCTATGCGCTTGAAGGCTCGATCTTCATTGCAGGGGCGGCTGTCCAGTGGCTGCGTGACGGGCTCGGTGTTATCGACAGGGCATCCGATACGAATGATCTGGCGGAGAAGGCCGATCCGACGCAGGAGGTCTATCTCGTGCCGGCCTTCACCGGCCTCGGCGCGCCGCATTGGGATGCCAAGGCGCGCGGCGCGATCTACGGCCTGACGCGCAATAGTGGGCCGGCGGAGCTTTCCCGTGCCGCACTTGAGGCCGTCTGCTACCAGACGCGCGACCTCCTGGAGGCGATGCAGAAGGACTGGAAGAACGGCACCGACGATACGGTGCTGCGCGTCGACGGGGGCATGGTTGCCTCTGACTGGACGATGCAACGGCTTGCGGATCTTCTGGAAGCACCTGTCGATCGCCCCGTGATCCTGGAGACGACGGCGCTTGGTGCTGCCTGGCTTGCCGGCAGCAGGGCCGGTGTCTGGCCGGATCGGCAGAAGTTTTCCGCGACCTGGAAGCGTGACCGACGCTTCGAGCCCTCGATGGACGAGAAGACCCGTGCCGCCAAGCTTAAGGGTTGGAAGAATGCGGTGAAGCGGACGCTGAGCGAGCTCTGACTCTTTGTATTTACGCAATTCCGGACGCAAAACCGCTGCAGACTTTTGCTGGAATTGCGCTAGGTCACCGGGTTCATATGAGCATATTGCTTGCGGTATTCCGCAGGTGTGACGCCCAGATGGCGCGTGAAGGCGCGGCGCAGGGTGTCGTCGTCGGCAAAGCCGCATTCGCTGGCCACCTGTTTCGGCGCATGGCCGCTTTCGAGCAACCGGCGGGCAGCCGTGATGCGACTGGATTCGACCCAGCTTGCCGGTGTCATCCCGACCTCTTCGCGGAAGAGGCGGGCGAAATGACGGGGGCTGAGTTCCATCCGGCGGGCGAGTTCCGCCACGCTATGGTCGACGGCCGGATTGGCGGCGATCCAACGCTGCACCTCCTGCAATGCCGAACGGCCCGCAGGGGCTGCTTCGCCCTTGCGGCTGAACTGCATCTGGCCGCCCGGACGCTTGAAGAACATGACGAGTTGGGCTGCCGTGCGCATCGCCACGTCACGGCCGAGATCTTCTTCGACGAGGGAGAGGGCGAGGTCCAAGCCGGCCGTAACTCCGGCCGCGGTCCTCAGTTCACCATCCGCTACGTGGATCGCATCTTCCTCCACGGCGACGGAAGGATAGGCTTCACGCAGCCTTTCCGCGACGGCCCAATGGGTCGTTACTCGTCGGCCGTCGAGCAGCCCGGCGGCCGCGAGCAGAAACGCGCCGCTGCAGACTGAGCCGTAACGCCGGGCCCTCGGTGCGGTCTTGCCGAGCCATGTCAGCAGTTTTGCATCGGGTTCGATCTCGGCCGCATTCGGGCAGCCGGCGACGAGCAGCGTATCCAGCGGACCGATCTCATCCTCGATCGTGTAGTCGGCGACCAGCCTCACGCCGGAGGAACTGCGGATATGGCCATGGGTGGTGGCGATAACGACGGGGCAATAGGCCTCCGTGCCGCTTTGAACATTAGCCTCGGCGAAGACGTCGAGCGGGCCGGAGACATCCAGAAGCTGGACGCCGGGAACGGCAAGGATGGCGATGTTCCTGGGTTTCATCTGACGGCCTCATGTCCGCGGCGGAATGGTTTTGGCAGAAAATGACGGATAGCGTCGATTGCCGCCATTGTGGGCCGCTTTTACTCTCCCTGACATCCACCATCAAGGAGAAAGACGATGACATTGACGATTGGCGATATCAGCATTCCAGACAGCAAGCTGGCACGCGACATCACCGCGCTGGTTCGGGACACGGAGTCGCCGCTGCTCTTTCACCATTCCAGCCGGGTCTACTATTTCGGCGCACTCTCGGGAAAGCGCCGTGGGCTGAAGTTCGACCCTGAACTGCTCTATGCCGGTGCCATGTTCCACGACATGGGACTGACGCATCAGCACAGTTCGGAGCATGAGCGTTTCGAGGTCGATGGCGCCAATGCCGCTCGTGATTTCCTCAGGAGTTACGGCATCTCGCAGGGTGATATCGACACGGTCTGGACGGCAATTGCGCTGCATACGACACCCGGCATTCCGCAGCACATGCATCCGGTCGTGGCGCTGGTGACGGCGGGCGTGGAGATGGACGTGCTCGGCATCGATTATCACGGTTTCCATGACACCGATCGCGAAGCTGTGGTGCATACGCATCCGCGCACGCCGCATTTTAAAGAGGATATCCTCCAGACCTTCTACGAAGGCATCAAGCACAAGCCGGAAACGACCTTCGGCAATGTGAAGGCGGATGTGCTGGCCGACAAGGATCCACATTTCCACAGAGGCAATTTCTGCAGTGTGATCCGCAACTCTGCCTGGGTCGGCTAGAGTATTCGAAAACTCCAGGCAGGCGGCTTCGATGCCGCCTGCCTGTTCTCGTTACTTCTTCAGCCAGGGTGTCGCCGTGCTCCAGAAGATCACGTTTGCGCCGAGGTAGTCCTGCGCGAAGGTGGTGAACTCCTCTTTGGTGAAGGGCTTCCTGGTCAGCGGGTTCTTGTAGGTCAGCGTCGGCTCCTGGACGGCGAGGCCGACATAGGAAAGCCTGCCCTTGTATTTGTTGAAGAAGGGATAGGAGTTCTTCATCTGCGCCTTGCGGTTCGGCACGATATCGGGACCGCCGAGGCCGACATTGTTCTTCTCCGCAAAATCGAAGAGCCGACCCATATAGTTGTGGTCGTTCTCCCATTCGCAGGGCCAGAAATTCACGTATTGCACGACCAGCGATTTTTCGAACGCCTTGCGGGCGAAGGCGAGGTTTTCCATCTCGGCCGAGAAATAGGCGTCACAGGAGAAACCTTTCGGCTCGTGCTTCGGATCGAGATCGATCGACGTTTCCGGCAAGTTGATGCCGTAGATCTGACCGTCGAACTTTTCGGCAAGTGCCTTCAGGAGCGCCTGATATCGCTCGCGAACGGCCGGGTTCCACTGCTGCGCGACCCAGCCGGAACCGACCGRCTTGTTTTCGCCGGGATTGTCGAATTGCGGGGTCAGGCCGCCGTCATATTCCGGCTCGGTCAGCATGTAGTCCGGAATGTTGCGCGCCTTCGGATTGAAGAAGCGGTCCTGCACCTGGATGAACATCTTTTTGTTCAGCCCCTTGGCAATGGCGAGATCCTGCTCGATTGCCGAAAAATCATACTGACCCTTCGCCGTCTCCAACCCCTTCCAATTATAGACGACCTGCACGCCACCGATATCGGGCCGAGCGAGCTTCGCCTTTGCGGCGGCGAGATCGCCGGAGCCCATATAGAGGAAGTTTTCGGGAGCGGAGGCGGCATGGGCAGCCTGCATCGGCAGGGCGAGGGTGGCGAGCGCGACGAGAAGTCTCTGAGATTTGTTCATGGGGTTCTCGAATAGAAAGGTGATGGAAAGCGCGCAAAGCTCTCGGGACCAAATCGGGCAACTCAATGGCGGCGATTGCCGAGCCCGTGCGCACAGTTAATCGGGCCGCTTCCATCAGAATTACTCGTTTTACCATCCGCAATTTTTTGATGCGCCCTGTCGGCCAAGCGGTTACTCATTCGTCATTCGGAAAGAGGAGCTACCGATGCTTTACGCAATCCTTTGCTACGCCAATGAAGAAACCGTCTTCGCCTGGACCGAGGAGGAAGAGGCTGCCGTTATGGGAAATCTCCATGCCGTGATCGAGCCGCTCGCCGCTGCCGGCAAGCTCGGCCCGACAGGCCGGCTGATGCCGACGACGACGGCAACGACCGTGCGCAAGGGCAAGGACGAGGCCTTTGTGGTCGATGGCCCGTTTGCGGAAACCAAGGAGGCGCTTCTCGGCTTCTACACGGTTGATTTCGAGACGCTTGATGACGCGATTGCCTTTTCCAAAGAGCTTTCGGCGGTCAATCCGGGTTCCACCTCTTACGAAATTCGGCCGTTCTACACCTTCAGGCCGGGAGAGACCGCATCATGACAGACATTGCCTGGATCGACCTCGCGCTTGCCTCGGCCCGGCCGAAGGCGCTCGGCGCGCTGCTACGCTATTTCCGCAATCTCGATACGGCGGAGGAGGCGTTTCAGGAGGCATGCCTGAGGGCGATCCGGACATGGCCGGAAAAGGGGCCGCCGCGTGACCCGACGGCCTGGCTGATCTTCGTCGGCCGCAACAGCGGCATCGATGCGGTGCGCAAGAGGGCGAAGATCCAGGCCCTGCCCGACGAGGACCAGATTTCCGATACGGAGGACGCCGAAAGCGATATCGCCGATCGGTTGGACGATTCCCATTATCGCGACGATATCCTCCGGCTGCTCTTCATCTGCTGCCATCCGGACCTGCCGGCCACCCAGCAGATCGCACTGGCGCTGCGCATCGTCTCGGGCCTGTCGGTCACGCAGATCGCGCGTGCCTTCCTCGTCTCCGAAAGCGCCATGGAGCAGCGTATCACTCGCGCCAAGGCGCGGGTGGCGAAAGCCGGGGTGCCTTTCGAAACGCCGAGCCCGCAGGAGAGGGCCGAGCGGCTGGTGATCGTCAGCACGATGATCTATCTGATCTTCAACGAAGGCTACAGCCAGGCCGATCCCAAGCAGGAGGCGGCCGCCTTCAGCGACGAGGCGATCCGGCTGGCACGGCTGATGCTGCACATCTTCCCCGCCGAGCCGGAACTGATGGGGCTGCTTTCTCTGATGCTGCTGCAGATTTCCCGCCGGCAGGCGCGCTTCAACACCGAGGACGAGATCGTGCTTCTGGAAGATCAGGACCGCTCGCTCTGGAACCGGCCGTTCATCAACGAGGCGCTGGCGCTGCTCGACAAGGCGCTGCGTCACCGCAAGCCCGGTCCCTATCAGCTGCAGGCGGCAATTGCTGCCGTCCATTCCCGCGCAAAACGCGCCGAGGATACCGACTGGGTGGAAATCGATCTGCTCTATCGTGCGCTCGAACGTGTCCAGCCTTCACCCGTGGTAACGCTCAACCGCGCGGTCGTGGTCTCAAAGCTGAATGGACCCCAGGAAGCGCTCGATCTCATCGAGCCACTCGGCGAGAAACTCGACGGCTATTTCTATTATCATGGCCTGCGCGGCAATTTGCTGAAGCAGCTCGGCCGCATTGCACCGGCGCGCATAGCCTTCGATCGCGCCATCGCGCTTGCGCACTCGGCGGCGGAAGCTGCGCATATCCGCCGGCAGATCGACAAGATGCAGGAAGAGGCGGCGCAGCCTGTCGCGAGAACGTAGTCTCGTTTCCTGTTCGATCGAAACGACAATTCATCACATTCGCTGCTGGTATCCGCAACCAGGTTGAATTGGTGCAGCCGCTCTTTTGCCCATAGGGTGGCGTCATTTCAGCAGGGAATTTCGGATGACCATCTCCATCGCGCCAATCACCGTCGATACTATCGACGAGTATCACCACGTTCTCGGTGCTGTTGCGCGGGAACGGAAATATCTGGCGCGCGAAGACGCGCCGCCGATCGAACGGAGCAGGGCCTTCGTGCTTGAGAATATGGAGCGGGGCAATCCGCACTTCGTTGCGCTCGATGGCGTTAGCGTCGTCGGCTGGTGTGATGTCAGGCGTAATACCGAGTTCAATGCGCTGCATGCCGGAATGCTCGGAATGGGAATGCTTGCCGATTACCGCGGGAAGGGCATCGGCAGCCGCCTGATGGAGGCGGCGCTTGCCGCGGCATGGTCCATCGGGCTGACCCGGATCGAGCTCAGCGTGAATGCCTCCAATCAGCGGGCCATTCGTCTCTACGAGAAATCCGGTTTCGAGTATGAGGGTGTATTGCGCAATGCAATCATGCTTGATGGCGACTATCAGGACGTGGTGATCATGGGTATTCTGGCCGAACCGCGGCTATGCTGACGAGGTGTTCCGGCTATCGATTTTCTCGAAGCTATCGTTCCAGAATTTCTGTTTGCTCTTCACTCGCGGCGTCCTTATCTCGAGGCTGAATTCAACAGGATGCCGACCATGGAACTGGGTCTTTATACATTCGCAGACGTCAACCCCAATCCGTCCCGCAGCAAGGGAGTGGAAGGGGCCGAGCGGATCAAGCATCTGATCGAGGAGATCGAGCTTGCCGATCAGGTCGGGCTCGATGTCTTCGGGCTCGGCGAACATCATCGGCCAGATTATGTGGCCTCGGCACCTGTGGTTGCGCTGGCTGCTGCTGCGGCGAAGACGAAGAATATTCGGCTCACCAGCGCCGTCACGGTTCTCTCCTCCGACGATCCTGTGCGGGTGTTCCAGCAGTTTGCGACGCTCGATCTGATCTCCAACGGCCGTGCGGAAATCATGGCGGGACGCGGCTCCTTTATCGAATCCTTCCCGCTCTTCGGCTACAATCTCGAAGATTACGACCAGCTTTTCGAGGAGAAGCTCGATCTTCTCCTCGCGCTSCGCGATGGCGAGATAGTCGACTGGAAGGGCGAGCTCCGCGCGCCGATCCAGGGACGCGGCGTCTATCCGCGGCCGCTGCAGGATCCGTTGCCACTGTGGATCGCGGTAGGCGGTACGCCGCAATCCGTTGCCCGCGCGGGTGCGCTCGGCTTGCCTGTGGCGATCGCCATCATCGGCGGCGAATATCCGCGCTTTGCGCCGCTGCTGGATCTCTATCGGGAGGCTGCTCGCCGGGCAGGGCAGGATGCGGCGAAGCTGAAGACCAGCATCAACGTGCACGGTTTCATAGCCGATACGACAGAGGCCGCTGCCGACCAGTTCTACGGCCCGCAGGCCGAAGTGATGAACCGCATCGGCCGCGAGCGCGGCTGGGGCCCGACGAGCCGGGCGCATTTCGACATGTCGCGCGGCCCGACCGGCAATCTCTTCCTCGGCGATCCGGAAGTGGTGGCCGAGAAGATCATTGCCGCCCACAAGGTTTTCCGCAACGACCGCTTCCTGCTGCAGATGGCGATCGGCCTGATGCCGCACGACCAGATCATGCGCGGCATCGAGCTCTACGGTACAAAAGTGGCGCCGATCGTCAGAAAGGCATTGACTGAGGCTGCCGAAGGCGCGAAAGCCACCGCTTGACGCAGAGCCTGTCGCTCTCGGGTAAAATCCGGAACGGTCTATGGTTATCGAGAACGACGAAGAACTTACCAAGCTCAAGGATATCGGCCGTATCTGTGCCAATGCCATACAGGTGATGGCGGCGGCGATGGAGCCGGGCATGACGACGCTGGAGCTCGACCAGATCGGCCGCAAGGTGCTGGAAGATGCCGGTGCGCGCTCGGCGCCTGAATTCTGCTATCAGTTTCCGGGCGCGACCTGCATCAGCGTCAATGAGGAAATCGCTCACGGCATTCCCGGCCCGCGGATCATTCGCCCGGGCGATCTAGTCAATATCGACGTGTCGGCGGAAAAGGACGGGTTCTTTGCCGATACCGGCGCTTCTTTCGCGGTGCCACCGTCTAAATCGAAGATCGAGAAGCTTTGCCGCGACGGAAAGCGGGCGCTCTGGATTGGCCTCAACCAGATCAAGGCCGGCGAGCCGCTGGCGAAGATCGGCAATGCCGTCGGCGCCTTCGCGCAGAAGAACCGCTATACACTTGTCGCCAATCTTGCCAGCCACGGCGTCGGCCGTTCGCTGCATGAGGAGCCGGCCGAGCTTTCCACCTGGCCCGATCCGTCGGAACGGCGCATGATGACGGAAGGTCTCGTCTTTACCGTCGAGCCTTTCCTGTCGCTCGGCGCAACATGGGCGGAAGGCGGGGATGACGCCTGGACGCTCTATGCCGATCCCAAGGCCCCGACGGTGCAGTATGAACATACCGTCGTTGCAACACGCAACGGGCCGATTATTCTGACATTGGCGGCTTAAGGGGGATCACCCCTCGCTTTTGGAGGTCGAGATGGCTGTTGCCTTTACCAAGGAAGAGAGTGCCGAAACCGCATCGGAAACGCTGCTGCCCGATCGCGCGATTTCGCCTCATCCCAATCTCGTCACAGAAACCGGACTGAAGGCGCTGGAACTGCAGGTGCACGAAGCGCGCCAGGCCTATGAGGCTGCGAGCACTATCGAGGACGTCAATGAGCGCCGACGCCAGACGTCTGGCCCGTTGCGCGATCTGCGTTACCTTGCCGAAAGAATTCGCACGGCCCAACTCGTCTCCAACCCGATCTCCACTGATACCGTTGCCTTCGGAAGCACGGTCACCTTCAGCCGCGATGATGGCCGGGTCCAGACATACCGCATCGTCGGAGAGGACGAGGCCGACCCGAAGGCGGGATCGATTTCCTACGTCGCTCCCGTGGCCCGCATTCTCATGGGCAAGGCCGTCGGCGATGTCGTCGCTGTCGGCGATCAGGAACTTGAGATTATCGAGATTTCCTAAAGCGCCGTGCGTGCTCGACGTACGGCGCTCGTGTTAACCGCCTTGAGATCAGGCGACTTGCGGCAAGCGGGCGATGACCTTGATCTCGAAATCGAAGCCGGCCAGCCAGTTCACGCCGACGGCCGTCCAGTTCGGGTAGGGCGCCTCGCCGATTTCCTTCATTCTGATACCAGAGATCGTCGGCCACTGCGCTTCGGGATCGGTGTGGAAGGAGGTGACATCGACGACATCGTCGAACGTGGCGCCCGCAGCTTTCAGCACTGCTTTCAGATTGTCGAAGGCAAGCTGTACCTGCTTTTCGAAGTCGGGCTCGGGAGAACCGTCTTCACGACTGCCGACCTGGCCGGAGACGAAGAGCAGATCGCCTGAACGGATCGCCGCAGAGTAGCGGTTGATCTCGTAAAGAGCCTGCCGGCCTGCGGGGAAGATTGCATCACGTTTTTTGGTCATTGTTTTACTCCTGTCTAGACAAACGGCACCGCCTCCGAACTCTCGTTCGTCGAAAGAGGTGAGCATTTATGGGAATGGGCTGCCCGCTATCCGGAGCGATTGATATACGCTCCGTATGCGGATATAATCAGACATACGTTGCGTATGTCAATACACATACGCAACGTATGTGTATTTTGGGAGATGGTGATGGCCGCAAAGACCCGGGCGCAGATGATGGAGGAGACGAGGGCGAAGCTTATACAGGCTGCCCGGAAGGCTTTCGCCGTCAAAGGCTATGCGGGAGCTTCGATGGATGATCTCACCGCCGATGTCGGGCTGACACGCGGGGCGCTCTACCATAATTTTGGTGACAAGAAGGGTTTGCTGCAGGCCGTGATCGACCAGATCGACGGCGAAATGGGGGAGCGGTTGCGCATCGAGCGCGACCGGGCCGAAACGATCTGGCTTGGCCTTCTGGCGGAATATACCGCCTATATCGAAATGGCTCTGGAGCCGGAAATCCAGCGCATCATGCTGCTCGACGGGCCGGCGGTGCTCGGCGATCCCTCGCAGTGGCCCAGTCAGAATGCCTGCCTTCGCACGACAACCCAGACCATCCAGGCGCTGATCGACGAAGGCACGGTCAAGCCTGTCGATGCTGAAGCTGCTGCCCGCCTGCTCAATGGAGCGTCGCTCAGTGCCGCGCTCTGGATCGCCGCCGCGGAGGATCCGCACAGCCTTCTTGCGAAGGTCGTCGAGGTTTTCCGCGGTCTCGCGAGTGGTCTGCTCAAGACCTGACATTGACGAGGCGGCGGTTCACGCCGCCAATCGTCGATGTGGCTTCAATCCCGTTGCGGGTCGGTCTTGCCGCCTTGCAGGATTTCCATGGCCGCACGCTCCAAAATCCCGGAAATCCTGATAGCTTCGCTTGCCGACCAGGGATGACGCATCCGCAGTGCAGAACGCAGCAGCTGGCGGGCAGCGCGGATGTTGCCGTCGTCGCGGCCGAAATCGTCATCCTCCTCGTCACGACGGTGTCGGCCGCCGCCTCCACCCTGATGCTGATCGGGGTCGAACATGCGATTGACGAAGGCCATGCCCTCGGCAATGCGCTCCAACTTGGCGAGCGCCTGGTCGATCATGGCGCGGTTTTCCTCCACCTTCTGACGGCCGGCCTCGGTGATCTTGTAGAGCTTCTTCGTTCCTTCGTTTTCCACTTCCGCCAGTCCGGTCTCTTCCAGATAGGTGAGGGCCGGATAGATGACGCCCGGGCTCGGCACGTAAAAGCCGCCGGAGCGCTCCTCCAGTGTCTTGATCAACTCGTAGCCGTGACGCGGACGCTCTTCCAGCAGCGCCAGAAGGATCACCTGCAATTCGCCCGCGGAAAACCTGCGGCCCATTCCCATGCGCATCGCTTCACCGACGAAACCGCCTCGAAAGCCTCTCATGACATACTCCTTCGTATCAGATGTATCGTTCACTATGTCGTAAATATATATCGTAAGATATGTCTTTCAAGAGAGAGTGCGGAAATCCTGTTCGCGAAATTGAAGCATCCATCAGAATTACTCACTTGTGGCGGTCATGCTGCAGCGCGATAAACGCGCCATGTTGGCTCCGAATAACGACCGCCCGGTCAATCTCCTCACCGCCGCGCTTGCAGGCGCCATTGCCATGGCGGCGGCCATGGGCTTCGGGCGATTTTCCTTCACGCCGATCCTGCCGGGCATGATGGTCGGCGTGCCGCTTTCGGCCGCAGACGCGGGTTTCATCGCTTCCGCCAATTTCGTTGGGTATCTCGTCGGCGCGGTTCTCGCCGCCTATGGGTGGGCTGCGGGGCGCGAGCGGCTGGTAGCGCTTCTGTCGCTGCTTGCGACTGCAATCCTGCTGGCCGCCATGGCGGCGACGGATTCCGTCTTGCTCTTTGCCGTCATCCGCTTCCTGGCGGGCATGGCGAGCGCCTTCACGCTGGTCTTCAGTTCGGCAATCGTGCTGAGCCATGGGGCGGCTGCGAATAATGATCACGTTCAGGCAATACATTTCGGTGGGCCAGGGGCGGGGATCGCGATTTCCTCCGTCATGGTGCTTGCGCTCGGCTATGTCTTCAACGATGCAGCCGGCGGCTGGCGCGCAGACTGGATCGGTGGAGCGCTCTTTTGCCTGGTCAGCCTTGTTATCGTCTGGGCACTGCTGCCGAAGTCGCCGGTGCATACGGGGCAGGCGAAGGAGCCAGCACTGATCTGGAGCCGGCCGATGGTGCTGCTGACGCTGTCCTACGGCTTGTTCGGCTTCGGCTATGTCATTACCGCCACCTTCCTTGTCGCCATCGCACGCGCGAGCGCGTCCGGGCCGATCGTCGAGTTCCTCTGCTGGTTCATTGCGGGGCTGACGGCCACGGTCGCGCTGTTCATCTGGAGGCCCTTCGTACGCTTGCTTGGGCTTGGCGGCGTCTATGTCGCGGCGCTCATCATCGAGGCGATCGGCGTGCTCGCAACCGTGGAACTGCCGCATTCGGTGGCGCCGCTGATCGGCGGCGCGCTGTTCGGCGCAACGTTTCTTGCCATCACTGCCTATGGATTGCAGATCGGCCGCAGACTGTCACCCGAAAGCCCGCGCCGCATCCTGGCGCTGATGACGGCGGCCTTCGGCGTCGGCCAGATCATCGGTCCTGTCGTTGCCGGCTGGATTGCGCAGACAACGGGAAATTTCGTGCTGCCGACCGTTATTGCAGCGATCGTGCTGGTTTTCTGCGCACTGCTGGTCATGCCGGTGATGAAGAAAATCCCATAAGTGGTTACAAGTGCGTAACAATGGGTTGAACCCATTGCCGCTTTCTTCGAACTGCCTTAATTTCCGGGCAATCAGTGGTTCGCCACTCTTCCGTGACTCCAGTTCAGGAAAGCAAAGCTCCCCGTGTTTCATTCCTTCTTTCCCCAGCCAAAGGCGTTCTTTACTTCGCTCACAATCTGGACGCTGGCTGCGATTTTAGGCTGGTATTTCTTCGCCGCCGATCTCGGTGCTTCGCTTGGATTTGCGCCGGTTCCTGAAGAGCAACAGCCGATCGATCTCTCGTTTTTCCTGTTGCCGGAGAACCTTTGGTTTTACGGCTACTTCCTGGCGAGCGCTTTGATCTTTTGCGGCGCTTGGCACATCAAGGCGATGAGCCACCCCTGGAAGATATGGTCGATTTGGGGGTCGGCGCTAATCATCTTCGTGACCTATTTTAGTGTGCAGATCTCGGTCGTGATCAACAATTGGCGGCGGCCATTTGGCGACCTGCTGCAGAACGCGCTGGCGAAGAAGCCGGGTATTACAGTCGAGAACTTTTACGACCTGTTTCTGGTTTTCGCGCAGATCGCCTTCCTCGCCATGTTCGTATCGATCATGACCGATTTCTTCACGAGCCATTATATCTTCCGCTGGCGGACGGCGATGAACAATTTCTACATGGCGAATTGGGAAAAGCTGCGTCACATCGAAGGCGCATCCCAGCGTGTACAGGAAGACACGATGCGCTTTTCCAGCACCCTGGAAGGTCTCGGCATCAACCTGATCAATTCGGTGATGACGCTGGTCGTCTTCCTGCCGATCATGCTGGCACTGTCACATTACGTGACGAGCCTGCCGATACTCGGCGAAGTGCCGAATTCCCTCTTCTGGCTGGCTATCTTCTGGTCGGCTTTCGGCACCGTCCTGCTCGCTTTCGCGGGTATCAAACTGCCTGGGCTGAATTTCAAGAACCAGCGCGTGGAAGCGGCCTACCGCAAGGAACTGGTCTACGGCGAGGACCATGCCGACCGGGCGCAACCGCCGACGGTCCAGGAACTGTTCTCAAGGGTACGGAGAAACTATTTCACGCTGTACTTCCACTACATGTACTTCAATGTTGCCCGCTCGTTTTACCTGCAGGCGGACAATCTTTTCGTCTATTTCTTCATGGCTCCGACCCTCGTCGCCGGCGCCATCACCTACGGTATCTTCCAACAGATCGCGACCGCTTTCGGGCAGGTCAGCAATTCCTTCCAGTATCTCGTCAATTCCTGGTCGACGATCATCGAACTGCTCTCCATCCACAAGCGTCTCAAGGCCTTCGAGGCTGCTATCGATGATGAGCCGCTGCCTGATATCGATCAGCGCTATCTGGAGCGCGAAGCCGGCGCTGTTCACGTCGACGGCTGACAAAACAGGAAGGGCCACCGAAGCGGTGGCCCTTCCTGTTTGAGAGTCTGGCGGATCGTCAGTTCGGACGGTTGGAGCCCGGATTTTTCCAGTCCAGATCCATCAATGCCTCCAGGATATGGTCGGCAGCGGCCGTGTTGCCCTCCCTGACTGCGATGTCGTAGGCGGCGAGGCAATGGTCGAGCAGCGGTGTCGCCACCGGCGCTTCCTCGGGGAGGGGAAAGACGATGCCGCCGTAGAGGGATGGTATGCCGGTCCTGTCGCGGAAGCATCGTCCGAACGCCATCACCTGATGGAAGGCACCGTCGGCGCGGCGGGTGCGGTAGCTCTGGTGCTCCGGCTCTTGCGTAAGGATCGTATCATGGATGATCCTGGCGGCGGCCGGCTGATCCTCCGGATGAATGCGGGAGACATAGACTTCGAGCGGCAGGCCGCGTGCCGTTTCCGCGGAGTCGAGCCCAAACATTTCGGCAACCGCTCCGTCGCCGTAAAGAAGATTGGCAACGATATCCCATATGAAAAAGCCGGTTTCACAATTGCGGAATTCGTCTTTGTCAGTCAGACACTCCAGGTCCACAACAGCTGTCACGACGCACCACCCACGTTTGCGCGCATTCATGATGCAATGCTTATCAAAGCGTAAGGTGGATGCAATCAATAGGTGCAGGCCGTAGTTGAATATCCAGTGTTTTTAACACATAGGAGTGCTTTACAACCCGGATGTCTGCTGCAGCGCCCCGCGCTTTTCTATGAGAGGGATCGCTTCGGAGTAGCTGACGCAGGCGACATCGGCCCTATGGCAGACGTCGCTCACCAGTCTGTCGAGCGCGCGCCAATATGCGCCGCCGTTCATTTCCACGAAATGGAAGCCGAGTTGCAGGGGAATGCGACTGCCGGCATATTGCTTGTCGAAAGCCTCTTTAAAGGCTGTATAGGCGCGCGCCTCGAAGGCGGCGCTGTCGGCGGAATCCTCTTCGCCCTTGGAGTGACGGACGAAGAGATTGTAATCCATGCCGATGATTGGCTTTTCAGCCGGGCCTTCCGGAATGAGCGGCAGGCCGAAGCGGATGATGCCGTCTTCTTCGACCGGCATGGCCGGTCCCTTGGTGACGAGGCTTGCATCATAGGCGAAGCCGGCCTTCTTCTCGGCCGCAATCATCTCGGCTCCACCGCCGGTCGACAGGTAGGGAGCACGGAAACCCTTGATGCCATGGTCGACGAGATCCCGCCAGCCGGCCGGTTCGTCCAGGCCGACGCTTTTCCAGGCATTCTTCAGTGTGGACTTGAAAGTCGCATATTCGGCCGACCAGTCCGCCTCGCTCCATTGTCTCCCGTCGAAATGGCCGCAGGCATGACTGGAAATATCGTGCCCTTCGAGATGAGCGTGCCAGATATTGCCGAGGCGTTCGCGGATCTCGTCGTCGCTCTGCGCGAAGCCGACATTGGATTTTGCACGTTTCTGATGAGGGGCTTGGTAGGCTTTCTTCGCTGCCTCATTCATCAGGAAGGTGCAGGAGAGGAAATAGGTGAAGTGCGCGCCATTCCGGGCTGCCATTTCGCGACTCTTCTGCCAGAGCGCATTATCGTGAGCACCGTCGAAAGAGACGATGACAAGCTGTTTCGGCTTGTCGGCGGCCTCAGCAACGGCGGGAAAAATCAGAGACAGGGCGAGGGAGGCCGGAACAATCGAACGAAACATGGGCACCGCGACAATTTGCATTGCGGTTTTCCTGTTACAGAATTGCGGCGAAGCTACGGTCTTGCTGGCAATTTCCCTCTTCTGCCGGTAATTCATGGCTGACCGTCAAACAGGAAAACCGGATCACCATGGTTCTGCTCGCCCTCAGCCTCATTCTCTTCCTCGGCCTCCACCTGATCCGCGTCGTTGCTCCGGGCTTCCGGCAGGCGATGATAGACGGGATCGGCAAGCCCGCCTGGGTCGCCGTCCATGCGATTGCGAGCATCCTGACGCTGATCTTCGTGATCTATGCCTTCGGCGCAGCGCGCAGCGAGCCGATCGGTTTGCTTTACAACCCGCCAGTTGGCATGGCGCATCTGACCGTCACGCTGATGCTGATTGCGATGATCTGTCTGGTCTCCGGTTTCCTGCCGGCCGGCCACATCAGGACGAAGACCAAGCACCCGATCGTGCTGTCGGTGAAGATCTGGGCGCTTGCCCATCTTCTGTCGAACGGCGAAGCTTATTCCGTGCTGCTGTTTGCCGCTTTTCTCGCCTGGGGTGTGGTGCTGCGCATTTCGTTGAAGCGGCGCCAGAGGCGGGGCGAGATCACGTTGCCGACCTTCGTATCGGCCAAATACGACCTCTACGCCGTCATCATCGGCGCGGTCGTCTGGGCGCTGATGATCTGGCGCGTTCATGAATGGCTGATCGGCGTTGCACCTCTGCCGATGCTTGCTTCGTGACGATTCTGCGATATCCCCCTTACAACGGCCGCAAAATGGAGTAGAAGGCCCGACAATGTGCGTTTTGCACTGTGTATGGGTATCCGCGGCCGGAGACGAGAATGGCATTCAACGACGACAGCTTCATTCGTGAAGTCAACGAGGAACTGCGTTCCGACCAGATGAAGGGCGCAGTGCGCCGGTTTGGCCGCTATATCATTGCCATTGCCATTCTCATCGTGCTCGGAACCATCGGCAAGGTCGCCTACGAATATTGGGACAATAACGCGTCCTCCGGCGCCGGCGACCAGTTCCTGGCGGCGATGAAGCTTGCCGACGAGAACAAGACGGATGAAGCGCTCGCCGCACTCGACAAGCTGGAAAAGGAAGGCCACGGCGCTTATCCGGTTCTGGCGCGCATGCGTGCAGCGACCGTCCTGTCGCAGAAAGGCGACAATGCCGGCGCGATCGCATCATTCCAGGCGATCGCCAAGGATAAGTCCGTTCCGGCTGCCGTGCAGGATGCTGCCAAGATGCGCGCCGGCTGGCTGCTGATCGAGAACGGCACCTATGAACAGGTTTCTGCCGCAGTCGAAGAAATGGCCGTACCGGGCAATGCCTTCCGTCATTCGGCGCGCGAAGCACTTGGTCTTGCTTCTTACAAGGCTGGCAACATGGCGCAGGCGCGCCAGTGGTTCCAGTCGATCGTCGACGATGTGGACAGTCCGCGCAATGTTTCCAATCGTGCCCATATGATGCTCGATCTCATCACCGCATCCGGCAAGGCGCCCGCCGCGCAGGGCTGAGGCTTAAGGGAAAATAATGAGTTTTACGGTCGCCATCGTCGGACGCCCGAATGTCGGCAAGTCGACGCTTTTCAACCGTTTGGTCGGGAAGAAGCTTGCGCTTGTCGATGACACGCCCGGCGTGACCCGTGACCGCCGTCCGGGTGACGCGCGGCTTATCGACCTGCGTTTTACGATTGTCGATACGGCAGGCCTCGAAGAGATGACGGACGAGAGCCTGCAGGGCCGCATGCGCCAGCAGACGGAAACGGCAATCGACGAGGCCGATCTCTCGCTCTTCGTCGTCGATGCCAAAACCGGGTTGACGCCAGTCGATACGGCGCTCGGCGAGATGCTGCGCCGTCGTGGCAAGCCGGTTGTGCTCGTTGCCAATAAGTCTGAGGCGCGCGGTTCCGACAGCGGTTTCTATGATGCCTATTCGCTAGGCCTTGGCGAGCCTGTGCCCATTTCCGCCGAACATGGGCAGGGCATGCTCGATCTGCGCGACGCGATCGTTGCTGCACTCGGCGAGGATGTCGTTTATCCTTCGAAGGAAGATGTCGCCGTCACCGATGTCGACGTGCCACAGCCGACCGGTGAAGAGAGCGAGGAAGACGAAGAGCCCGCCTATGACGAGACCAAGCCGCTTCGCGTGGCAATCGTCGGTCGTCCGAATGCCGGCAAGTCGACGCTCATCAATCGCTTCCTCGGCGAAGACCGGCTGCTGACGGGGCCGGAAGCCGGCATCACGCGCGATTCCATCTCTGTGGAATGGGACTGGCGCGGACGCACCATCAAGATGTTCGATACGGCCGGCATGCGCCGCAAGGCCAGGGTGATCGAGAAGCTGGAAAAGCTTTCGGTCGCTGATGCACTGCGCGCCATCCGCTTTGCCGAACTGGTCGTCATCGTCTTCGATGCGACGATCCCCTTCGAGAAGCAGGATCTGCACATCGTCGACCTCGTGCTGCGCGAAGGCCGCGCCGCCGTGCTCGCCTTCAACAAATGGGACATGATCGAGGATCGTCAGGCCGTGCTTGCCGACCTGCGCGAAAAGACCGACCGGCTGCTGCCGCAGGCGCGCGGCATCCGCGCCGTGCCGATCTCCGGCCAGACCGGCTGGGGCCTCGACAAGCTCATGCAGTCGATCATCGATACGGACCGCGTCTGGAACAAGCGTATCTCGACCGCCAAGCTCAATCGCTGGCTGGAGCAGCAGCAGGTCCAGCATCCGCCACCGGCCGTTTCCGGCCGCCGCATCAAGCTCAAGTACATGACGCAGGTAAAGGCCCGCCCGCCGGCCTTCATGGTGTCCTGCACCCGCTCGGACGCACTGCCGGAATCCTATACGCGCTACCTGATCAACGGGTTGCGGGCGGATTTCGATATGCCGAGCGTGCCGATCCGGATCCACTATCGGTCGTCGGACAATCCGTTTGAGGGCAAGAAGAGGCGGACTTAGTCCGCTTCTGACGCTTGCTGATATAGTGGAACAGTTAGCGCTCGGCGTAGGCCTTGCCGGGTAGGCCGATAGGCCTCAAGCCGCGCTCTTATTCAGTGCTTCCCGCAGAGCGATAATCTCCGCCTGCAACCGCCCAAGCTGATCCGCATCGCGGCCGCTTGCGTCGATGATGCAGCCCGGTACGGTCTCAGCCTTTTCCTTCAGTTGTCTACCTTCTTCCGTCAGGCGCAGCACGACGACGCGTTCGTCCTGTTTGCTGCGTTCGCGGCGGATGTAGCCTGCCGTTTCCAGGCGCTTCAGGAGAGGGGTCAGCGTGCTTGATTCCAGGAAGAGCTTTTCGCCGAGGCCGCCGACGGTCTGGCTGTCTTCTTCCCAGAGGCAGACCATGGCCAGATATTGCGGGTAGGTGAGGCCGAGTTCGTCGAGAAGCGGCTTGTAGACGCGGTTGAAGGCGTGGCTTGCCGTATAGACGGCAAAGCAGATGAACGTATCGAGTTTCAGCTGGTCCGACATGGCTCAATCTCCAGAATCTGGTGATATTATATCGTGCGATAAATAATCGTAGCCGCTTTTAATGCATGATAGCTATGCAATAATTTATATTGCACGATAATAAGTCGTGCGCGATATAAAAGTCGTGTTCAGAACGAACGCAACAAACCCAAGAGGGCACGACAATGTCGACGATCAAGACCGCAGTTTCCGCAGCAGCAATCCTGGCAGCTTCCGCCATTGGGGCGTTTGCCGATCCGGTACTGGAACCGACAACGCAGAAATTCATCGACAGCCTGGCCGGCTCCAAGCCGATCTACACTTTCTCGCCGACTGATGCCCGCAACATTCTCGCCGGCGCCCAGAAGGGCGACGTGAAGAAGCTGGCAGCCCAGGAAGAAGACAAGGTTATCAAGGTCGGCCCGACCGGCAGCGTCAAGCTGCGCATCGTTCGTCCGGAAGGCGCAAAGGGCACGCTGCCTGTCATCCTGTATTTCCACGGCGGCGGCTGGGTGCTCGGCGATGCCGATACGCATGACCGGCTGGTGCGCGAAATCGCCAACGGTGCCAAGGCTGCCGTCGTCTTCGTCGATTACGATCGTTCGCCGGAAGCCCGTTACCCGATCGCTATCGAACAGGCCTATGCCGCGACGAAGTACGTCGCCGATCATGCCAAGGAATTCCACGTGGATGCGAGCCGGCTTGCCGTTGCCGGCGATAGCGTCGGCGGCAATATGGCAGCCGTCGTGACGTTGCTTGCCAAGGAGCGCGGTGGTCCTGCTATCGACCAGCAGGTGCTGTTCTACCCTGTTACCGACGCCAATTTCGACACCGGTTCCTACAACCAGTTCGCCAATGGCCCGTGGCTGACCAAGGAAGCCATGAAGTGGTTCTGGAACGCCTACCTGCCTGACGAAGCCAAGCGCAAGGATCCTACCGCTTCACCGCTGCAGGCTTCGCTCGACCAGCTGAACGGCCTGCCGCCGGCACTTATCATCACCGACGAAAATGACGTGCTGCGCGATGAAGGCGAAGCCTATGGCCGCAAGCTCACCCAGGCAGGCGTGAGGGTTACCTCGATCCGCTACAACGGCACGATCCACGACTTCGTGCTCTTGAATGCGATTGCCGAGACGCCGGCCGTCCGCGGCGCCATCTCTGTCGCCAACGACACGCTGCGCGCTGTCCTTCACAAGTAAGGGTCAATCCGCGGATGGAAGAGGCCCGGCAGGTTCGCCGGGCTTTCTTCTTGGAAGGGATTTGGTGGCATATTGCCATGCCTTCTTCCATTTCGGCGTGATGATGCCGTTGGCGGCGCGGATATTGTTGATGAACTGCAGTGTCGCCGCTTCCCAGGAATATTGCATGGCAAGCTCGCGCGCTTTCTCCCGCGAAGCGGACAGGGCGGCAAGGCAGGCAGCCTGCAGATTGTCGTCCAGCGCGCCGACGAGGCTTTCCTCGCCGATAATATCCAGCGGCCCGGTGACGGGATAGGCGGCGACCGGGACGCCTGATGCCAGTGCTTCCAGAATGGTGTTGCCGAACGTATCCGTCAGCGACGGGAAGACGAAAACGTCGGCCTGCGCATAGGCCTTTGCCAGATCCTCACCGAATTTCACACCGGTAAAATGCACATCCGGATAACGCTCTTCCAGCTCTGCGCGCGCCGGGCCGTCGCCGATGACCACCTTCGAACCGGGCAGGTCGAGATCGAGGAACGCCGGCAGGTTCTTTTCCAGCGCCACGCGGCCCACCGTCATGAAGATCGGGCGGGCAAGACCGAAGGGCTTTTCCTCCAGCGGCATCGGGTGGAATTGGGTGGCATCGATACCGCGGCTCCATGGCATGAGGTTTTTGATGCCTTTTGCAGAGAGCTCGCGGGCAAGGCTCGGGGTCGCGACCATGCAGCCGGCGCCACCATTGTGGAACCAGCGCACGAAAGCATAGAGCCAGCTTTCGGGGATCGGCAGCCGGGCCGAGACATATTCAGGAAAACGGGTGTGATAGCTGGTGGAGAACGGCATGCGCTTCCGCAGGCACCAGCGGCGCGCCGTCAGCCCCAGCGGGCCTTCCGTGGCGATATGGACGTAGGAAGGTTTATGCTTTCCGATCTCGCGGGCAACGCGACTGTACCAGGCGACCGACAGGCGGATCTCGGGATAGGTGGGGCAGGGGATACTTGCGAAACGCTCGGGCGTCACCATCGAGACTTCGACGCCCATCCTGGCCAGTTCGCGATTGGTGTTCTCGATGGAGCGGACGACGCCATTGACCTGTGGGTGCCAGGCATCGGTAACGATCACCAGCCGTTCGGGCACGGCTCCAGCCGCACTAGCCCAGCTTTCGCCGCTATACGAATTAGACGGACGTTGCAGCATATCCCCATTTCCATCAGCGCCGCATAGTTCTGGCAACGCGCAACCCCTGGCGGGTTTCCGGAATGGCGATTCCCGCGGCTCTATTCTGGCGGAAGTGCATGATGGAAATATTACAGCCCTGTATGAGTATTTACAGGAGCTTACAGCCGTGGTGACCGGCAATTATGTCGGCAAGTGAAAGGCGGAAAGCGAGGCGCCTTAAAAAAGAACGGCGCCGGCGGGGAGGCCGGCGCCGCAATAAAACTTAGGCTGCTGCCGAAGCGGAGCCGGAAATCGGAACTTCCGATATCGTCTTCAGAACCTGCGACGCGATCTGGTAAGGGCAGCCCTGGGAGTTCGGGCGGCGGTCTTCCAGGTAGCCACGGTAATCGTTCTTGACGAAGGAGTGCGGAACGCGGATCGAGGCGCCACGGTCGGCAACGCCGTAGGAGAACTTGTTCCACGGAGCCGTTTCGTGCTTGCCGGTCAGGCGCTTGTCGTTGTCCGGGCCGTAGACATTGATGTGGTCCATCAGGTTCTTTTCGAACTGGGCCATCAGTGCCTCGAAATAGGCCTTGCCGCCGATTTCGCGCATATACTTGGTGGAGAAGTTGCAATGCATGCCCGAGCCGTTCCAGTCGGTGTCGCCGAGCGGCTTGCAGTGATACTCGATATCAATGCCATACTTCTCGGTCAGGCGCTGCAGGAGGTAGCGCGCCATCCAGATCTGGTCGGCGGCCTTCTTGGAGCCCTTGCCGAAAATCTGGAATTCCCACTGGCCCTTGGCCACTTCGGCATTGATGCCTTCGTGGTTGATGCCGGCAGCGAGGCAGAGGTCGAGATGCTCTTCGACGATTTCGCGGGCAACCGAGCCGACGTTCGAATAGCCGACGCCGGTATAGTACGGACCCTGCGGAGCCGGGTAGCCGCTCTCCGGGAAGCCGAGCGGACGGCCGTTTTCGTAGAAGAAATATTCCTGTTCGAAGCCGAACCAGGCATCTTCGTCATCAAGGATCGTTGCACGAGCGTTGCTTGCATGCGGCGTGACGCCGTCCGGCATCATGACTTCGCACATGACGAGCACGCCGTTGGTGCGGGCCGGATCGGGATAGATGGCAACCGGCTTCAGCACGCAATCCGAGCTGCGGCCTTCGGCCTGCATCGTCGACGAACCATCGAAGCCCCAAAGCGGGAGCTGTTCGAGTGTCGGGAAATTATCGAATTCCTTGACCTGTGTCTTGCCACGCAGGTTCGGTACCGGGGTGTAACCGTCGAGCCAAATATACTCGAGCTTATACTTTGTCATCTGCGACTCTCTCTGCTGCGAACTGAACCCTGCGGCGGTAGACGCAAGAGTGCGTCGTCCCGTCAGGGATTGCCTATGCAAATGCACGTAGCGTGCCAGTTCGGTGAGCCGACATAAAAAATTTACGAATCACGAGGCCGAGCCGGTTTTCGGTGCGACGCCGTACGAGGGAGGTCAAAGCCGGTTCATCTCTATTGGCCTTTCAGGCCGCCATTTTCGGCTTGGAACCAGAGCCGAAGTCGGGCGTTCGGAGAAATGGATGAAGTTTTAGACAATTCAGAGCCGGCTTTATCGGAAAATGCTGCATAAACGGTCCGCGACGGCAATGCTGCCGATATTTTGTGCAATTTGCATAAACTATGTGCATTGTGTTACTGTAGCGACCGTAAATGTTGATAGGCCGAGCTGAAGAAAGGCTATCTCATGGCAATCGGTTTCCATCGCGAATCCGCGACGATCTATCAGTTTCCCATCAGGGCCGTTCAAGCGCCGAACCGCTTCGAGCGTTTTCGGATGATGGAGCGTGAGGCTGCCGATGTGTGCGATGCGCTCGACAGCTGCTGGTATCACGATGAGGCCGTTCGGACCGACGACAAGAAGCCCAATTCTTGATCTGACAATCGACATGAATGACCGCTGAGGCGGGGGCGAGCCTGCGCGTGGCTGCTTGAGAAGCAACATGCGCAGGCTTCAATCGGATGATCAGAGGCCGAGCTTTTCCTTCGGCACCAGTGCACCATGCTCGCTCACAACGCGGGCGGCGATCTTCGCTCCAAAGCGGGCGGCTGCCGGGGCATCCCGGTTTTCCAGATAGTGCGCAAGAAAAGCGCCGTTGAAGCTGTCGCCGGCGCTGGTCGTGTCGACGACCGTGTCCACCTTTTCCGCAGGCACATAGGTTTGCTCGTTGGCGAAGCTCAGCGTTGCGCCTTCCGCACCATTCTTGACGACGACATGCGAGGCGCCGAGTCCGCGATAGCGTTCAATGGTGGCTTCGATGGAGGCATCGCCGAAATGGGCAGCCTCGTCGTCGAAGCTCGGCATAACGAGCGAAGAGGCACGCCCGCCTTCACTGATCGTCGCGTGCATTACGTCGTAGCTCGACCAGAGGCGAGGGCGGATGTTCGGGTCGAAGACAACGAACTTGCCGACTGCCTTGGCACGGCGGATTTCCGCAAGCAGCGTCTCGGCGTCGTCATGGGACAGGATAGCGAGCGTGATGCCGGAGAAGTAGACCACCTCGGCGCTTTCCACCGCCTCACGCAGCTGGTCCGGATCGGCGGCCAAGCTGCGCGCAGCCGAGTTGTCGCGCCAGTAGCTGAAGGAGCGTTCGCCGTTCCTCAGATTGATCATGTAGAGACCGGGCGTCTTGCCCTTGATGCGGCAGATGAGGTCCGTGCCTATGCTGGCCTTGTCCATGAAGGCGACCATTTCGTCCGACATCGGATCATCGCCGAGCGCGGTGAAATAATCGACCGACCAGGCGGGCGGCAGGCAGGCACGGGCATACCATGCGGTGTTGAAAGTATCGCCGGCAAAGCCTTTGCGCAGCAGGCCTTCACCCGCCTGCGAGAGCTCCACCATGCATTCGCCGATCGACAGAAACCGTCCGCTCAAGCTTTCCTCCCGGATTTTTTCTGCTCTTGCGGATACGCGAAGAGGCCGGAGGAGACAAGTCAAGGAGAGTTGAAAGTCCATCGCCCCGGTGCCGGGGCGATGGAGAATATCAGATCAGGACTCATCCATATGGTAGCAGGCGGCCGTCTGGCCGGGGCGGACGAGTTCCGTCGGCGGCATTTCCGTGCGACAGATATTCGTCGCCTTCCAGCAGCGCGGCGAGAAGACGCAGCCTTTTGGCGGATTGAGTGGCGAGGGTGGATCTCCCTGCAGGCGGATACGGCTACGCTGACGCGCAAGCTTCGGATCGGGGATCGGAGCCGCCGAGAAGAGTGCCTGCGTGTAGGGATGTGCCGGATGTTCGAAGACCGTGGCGCAATCGCCGGCTTCGACCACCTTGCCGAGATAAAGAACCAGCACGTCGTCCGAAATCAGGCGCACGACCGAGAGGTCGTGGCTGATGAAGATCAGCGTCAGCCCGAACTCCTTGCGCAGCTTGCGGAGCAGCGTGATGACCTGGCCCTGGATCGATACGTCGAGAGCCGAGACCGGCTCGTCGCAGATGATGAGTTTCGGCCGGGTGACGACAGCGCGGGCAATGCCGATACGCTGAGCCTGACCGCCCGAGAATTCGTGCGGGTAGCGATTGATCATCTCGGGCACGAGGCCGACGGCCGTCATGATCTCGCGCACGCGCTCAAGCCTCTGAGCCCTGTTCAGCTTCGGCTCGAAGACGGTGAGCGGTTCGGCAATGATATCGCCGACTGTCATACGCGGGTCGAGTGACGCGATCGGATCCTGGAAGATGATCTGCATGTCGCGGCGTGCGGCGCGCATTTCCTCATCCGAGAGATCGAGAAGGTTGCGGCCCTGCCAGAGGATCCGGCCTTTCTGTGCCTTCAGAAGACGCAGGATCGAGCGGCCGAGCGTGGATTTGCCGCAGCCGGATTCGCCGACAATGCCGAGCGTGCGGCCTTCGGCGAGATCGAAGCTGACATTGTTGACGGCGGTCAGCATCAGCGGCGGTTTGAAGAAGGATTTCGAGGGGATCTCGAACTGGGTCGTCAGGTTCTCGACCCTCAGAAGCGAGCGCTCAGCCATGGATCAGCAACTCCTCGCGGCGGGGGAAGGGATGGAAGCAGGCGGCGCAATGGTTTGCCCCTTGCTGCTGAAGCTGCGGCGGGCGGTCGATGCAATCGTCCTGAACCTGCGAACAGCGCGGCGAGAAATTGCAGCCCTTCGGCAGATGCTGCAGGTTCGGCGGACGGCCGGGAATGACGACGAGGTCGTCGACATCCTGGTCAGGGCGCGGGATCGAAGCGTGCAAGGCTGCTGTATAGGGGTGGGCCGGGTTCTCGAAGAGCTCGTCAACAGGAGCTTCCTCGACGATACGGCCGGCATACATGACGGCCACCCTGTCTGCGAGACCGGCGACGACGCCGAGGTCGTGGGTGATCATCAGGAGTGCGGTGTTCATCTCCGCCGTCAGATCGTTGAAGAGATCGAGGATCTGCGCCTGGATGGTGACGTCGAGCGCTGTTGTCGGCTCGTCGGCGATCAGCAGTTTCGGTTTGGTGAGCAGCGCCATGGCAATGACGATGCGCTGCCGCATGCCGCCCGAAAGTTCATGCGGATACAGGCCGAAACGGCGCGTGGGATCAGGAATGCCGACGCGCTTCAGCATGTCGAGTGCCTCTGCGGATGCCGCCCTGGCGGTAAAGCCGCGATGGATCTCAAGCTGTTCCGTCAGTTGCCGGGAAATCCGGAGCGACGGATTAAGCGCAGTCATCGGATCCTGGAAGACCATGGCCATGTCCTTGCCGCGAACACGGTCGAGTTCGCGCGGCTTCAGCGCCAGCACGTTCTTGCCTTCCAGCAAGGCCTGGCCGGTCGTTTTGCCGTTCTTGGCAAGCAGGCCCATGATGCCGAGGAAGGTCTGGCTCTTGCCGGAACCGGATTCGCCGACGATGGCGATGCGCTCGCCGCGGCGAACCGTCAGGTTCATGTTCGAGACCGCCTTCACCTGCCCTTCGGGCGTCTCGAAGGTGATCGAGTAGTCCTTCAGTTCGAGAAGGGTATCGTTCTGTTTTTCCTGAGACATCTTATCGATCCTTCGGGTCGAATGCATCGCGCAGCCCGTCGCCGATAAACAGCAGGCTGAGCAGCAGGGCCACGAGGAAGCTTGCCGGGAAAACCAGCAGCCAGGGCATGCTTTCCATGGCATCGGTGCCTTCGGCAATCAGGGTGCCGAGCGAGGTCAGCGGTTCCTGAACGCCAAAGCCGAGATAGGAGAGGAAACTCTCGGTCGCGATGATCTCAGGCACGGTCAACGCCGCGAAGATGACGACGGGGCCGACGAGGTTAGGGATGATGTGCTTGGTGATGATCTTGAAAGGCTTCTGACCCGAGGCGCGGGCAGCTTCCACGAATTCGCGGTGCTTGAGCGACAGGGTCTGACCGCGCACGATGCGGGCCATGGTCAGCCATTCGAGTGCGCCGATCGCTGCAAAGAGCAGGTAGACGTTGCGGCCGAAGATCACCATCAGCAGGATGACGAAGAGGATGTAGGGAAGTGCGTACATGATATCGACGAAGCGCATCATGATGGCATCCAGCCTGCCGCCGATATAACCGGATACCGCACCGTAGAGCACGCCGATGACCACGGAGACGAGGGTTGCCGTCAGCGCCACGGCAAGCGAAATGCGCGTGCCGTAGAGCACACGCGCAAGCAGGTCGCGGCCGTTCGGGTCGGTGCCGAAATAGTGGCCGTTTTCGAAGGAGGGTGGGGCGCGGAAGGCGGCCCAATCAGGGTCTTCATAGCTGAAGGGAATGAAGTTCGGGCCAAGGAAGGCGGCAAGGATCAGCACCACCAGAACGCCGATGGAGATGACTGCCGCCTTGTTGCGAGAGAGGCGGCGCAGCGCATCCTTAGTTAGAGAGCGGCCTTCCGGAGACAGACCTTCGGCCTCCAGCAGTTCGGCTGCGAGCAGCTCTCTTTTCGCGGGATTGAGGATCATCTGTTTCTCACTTTCGGGTCCAGCCAGGCATAGGCGATGTCGACCAGAAGGTTCAGGAACACGATCAGCACCATGTAGAAGATGACCGTACCGAGAACCATGCCGTAATCGCGGTTCAGCGCTGCGTTGACGAAATAGCGGCCGATGCCGGGCAATCCGAAGATGCTTTCGACAACCAGCGAGCCGGTGAGAAGGTAACTTGCCGCCGGTCCCAGATAGGAAACGACAGGCATCAGGGCGGGCTTCAGCGCGTGGCGCATGACCGTCAGGCGCGGGCCAATGCCCTTGGCCTTGGCGGTACGGATGAAGTTCTGGTTCATGACCTCGATCATCGAGCCGCGGGTGATACGCGAGATGCGGCCCGCATGCGGCAGGGCCAGAACGACGATGGGCAGGACGAGGTATTTGATCGAGCCGTCACCCCAGCCGCCGACCGGAAACCACGCGAGATGGATGCCGAAGACGAGTTGCATGATGGGCGCGATCAGGAAGTTCGGCAGGACGACGCCCACCAGAATGAGGGCACTCAGAATATAGTCCGGTGCCTTGTTCTGATAGAGCGCCCCAAGACAGCCGACAGCAATGCCAACAATGATGGCAATCAGGAACGCAGCCGTGCCGATGGTGAAAGTGTAGGGCAGGCCGATCATGATCTGCTGGGCGACGGTAAAGTCCTCGCTCGCGAAGGAGGGGCCGAGGTCGCCTTTCAGCAGGTCGCCAACGTAGATCAGGTACTGCTGAACAAGCGGCTTATCCAGATTGTAGTGGATCGCAAGGTTTTTCAGGATCACCGGCGGCAATGGCCTTTCGCCATCGAAGGGGCCGCCGGGAGCAAGGCGCAAAACGAAAAAGCAGGCTGTGACGGCGATCCACAGGACGGGGATCGTCGACAGCAATCGACGGAGTGCATATTTGATCATGGGCGTGGAACGGCTCTTTCCGGGCCTGCCGGAAAGAGCCTTTCATCCTTATTCTTTGATGGACAGCCAGCGCGTGCGGTGGATGTCCTGAACGTTGTCGACGAAGCCTTCGATCTTAGGCGAGACGACGTTCTTGGAGACGTAGTAATAGATCGGCAGCGCGGCGGTATCGTCCAGCGCGAGCTGTTCGGCCTTCTTGAAGATCTCGGCGCGCTTCGTCAGATCGGTCTGAGCGTTGCCCTCCTTGATCAACTTGTCGTAATCGGCATTCGACCAGCGACCGTAGTTCATCTGGACGCCCGTCACGAGAAGGTTGAGGAAGTTGTCCGGGTCATTGTAGTCGGCAAGCCAGCCGGCACGGCCGATCTGCACTTCACCGCGCTGCAACTGGTCGTAGTGGACCTTCGTTTCAGCGTTGACGAGTTCGACGTTCACGCCAAGCGGCTTCCACATGGAGGCGATCGCGACGGCGATGCGCTTATGGTTGTCGTTGGTGTTGTACTTGAGCTCGGTGGTCAGCGGATGATCCGGACCGAAACCGGCTTCCTTCAGCAGCTTCTTGGCTTCTTCGACCTTGTCCTTGTAAGGGAGATCCTTCCAGGAGACGTAGGCAGGTTCGCCGTAGTTTGCCGTGCCCGGCGGGACCCAGGAATAGGCCGGCAGTTCGCCGGTGCCGAGGATCTGTGGGCCGATGACTTCGCGGTTGATCGCCATGGACAGAGCCTGGCGCACGCGCTTGTCGCTGAAGGGGGGCTTTGTCGAGTTGATGACGTAGTAGTAGAGGCCGGAGAAGGGGGCAACATGCGCCTGGCCCGGCAGGTTCTTCTTCATCCATTCGTACTGGTCAGTCGGGAAGTCGGTGAGGATGTCGAATTCGCCCGCGCGGTAGCGCTTCAGCGCAGCTTCCTGGTCTTCAAGCACGAAGAACTTTGCGCCGTCGATCTTGATATCCTTGGCGCCGTAATACTGATCATTCCTGACGGTCGTGACGTGCGAACCGGGGACCCACTCGGTCGGCTTGTACGGACCGTTGGTGACGATATTGCCGATCTTGACCCAGTCCTGACCCTTGGCTTCGACGACATGTTTCGGCAGCGGATAGGCCGTGTAGTGCATCAGGGCGTTGATGAAATAGGGGGTCGGGTTTTCAAGGGTGATCTCAAGCGTCTTGTCGTCGATCGCCTTGACGCCGAGCTCGTTCAGATCGGTGATCTCGCCCTTGTTGATCTTTTCAGCATTCTTGATGGTGAACTGCAGATAGGCATAGTCGGCAGCATTCTTCGGGTCGATGAGGCGCTGGAGGGCGAAGACGAAGTCGCCGGCCGTTACCGGCTGGCCGTCGGACCACTTGATGCCATCACGCAGCTTGAAGGTGTAGACCTTGCCATCGGGGGAAATGGTCCAGCTTTCGGCCTGGCCAGGGATCGGATTATCCTTGGCATCTTCGGTGACGAGGCCTTCGAAGATATCGCCGGCAATGCGGTTTTCCCAGTCGCCGGAGAGCTTTTGCGGATCCAGCGAAGTGGGGTCGCCACCATTATGGATGTTCAGCGTGGCTGCGTGGGCCGAAAACGCGAGCAATGAGCCAACCATTGCAGACGCGAGAAATTTTTTCGTAAAAAAGGACATTATGGGTCCACCTTTCTAGGCTTTTCGCCTTTTCTTTAGTCATTTGTTCCCGGTTAGACCTGTTACGTGCAGGTCAACGGCACCTTAACGCAAAGGTTTGGCGTTGCAACCCCTAAACCGGTGGGTAGCATTAGGGTGTGGACAAGCCTATAAGCGTCTCCCTTTTGCCGGATCGCGACGGCCTGTATTCGTTGCCAAATAAGTCATCGCGCTGTTGTTTTTTGCCGCACCGTCTTTAGTGTTGCGGTCGAAATGAAGCAGGAGACGGCGGTCGATGGCATTGCAGACGGACGGGAATGCGGACTGGTGGCGCGGCGCGGTGATCTATCAGGTCTATCCGCGATCGTTTCAGGATACGAACGGCGACGGGCTCGGCGATCTCAAGGGGATAACCCGGCGCTTGCCACATATTGCCAGCCTCGGCGTTGACGCCATCTGGCTTTCTCCCTTCTTCAAATCGCCCATGGCAGACATGGGCTATGACGTCTCCGATTATTGCGACGTCGATCCGATTTTCGGCACGCTCGACGATTTCGACGCGATGATGGCAGAAGCCCACAGGCTCGGAATAAAGGTCATCATCGACCAGGTGATTTCCCATACATCCGACCGGCATCCATGGTTCGTGGAAAGCCGCTCCAGCCGCACGAACGACAAGGCCGACTGGTATGTCTGGGCCGATCCGAAGCCCGATGGGACGGCGCCGAACAACTGGCTGTCGATCTTCGGCGGACCGGGCTGGGAATGGGATGGCGTGCGCCGGCAATATTACCAGCATAACTTCCTGACCTCGCAGCCGGACCTGAACTTTCACAGCAAACAGGTTCAGGATGCCCTGCTGAAAACTGTGAAATTCTGGCTCGACCGTGGTGTGGACGGTTTCCGCCTTGACACCGTGAATTATTACTTCTGTGACAAACAGCTCCGGGACAATCCGCCGCATGAGCCAGACCCGGATCAGGCCGGCCTCGATGCGCCCGACAGCAACCCCTATGGCATGCAGAACCATCTTTACGACAAGACGCAGCCGGAGAACCTCGAATTCCTCAAGCGCTTCCGTGCATTGCTCGACCAGTACGAGGGGCGCACGACCGTCGGCGAAGTGGGCGACGGTGCGCGCTCGCTGAAGACCGTTGCGGCCTATACGACCGGCGGCGACAAGCTGCATATGTGCTACACCTTCGACCTGCTTGGTCCGGACTTCACGGCAGATCATATCCGCGGCTGTGTCGAGAGCTTCCAGCGCATGGTGAAGGACGGCTGGGTCTGCTGGGCCTTCTCCAACCATGACGTCAACCGCCATGTCAGCCGTTTCGCGCTGACGGAAGACGAACGTCCGGTTATCGCCAAGCTGGCAATTTCGGTGCTGGCAGCACTTCGCGGTTCGATTTGCCTCTATCAGGGCGAGGAGCTGGGGCTGCCGGAGGCGGAGCTTGCCTTCGAAGACCTGCGCGACCCCTATGGTATTCGCTTCTGGCCGGCCTTCAAGGGCCGCGACGGATGCCGCACGCCGATGCCATGGGAAGCCGGCAAGGCGCATGCCGGTTTCACCAGCGCCGAGAAGAGTTGGCTGCCGGTGCCCTATGAGCAGGCAGCGCTGTCCGTGGACACGCAGGAAAACAGCGACAGTTCCGTCCTGCATCATTATCGGCGCACGCTGGAATTCCGCAAAAGTCAGCCGGTGCTGCTCGACGGCAGCATGGAATTCGTCGGCAGCAATCAGGATCTGCTCGCCTTTATCAGAGACAAGGGCGGGGAGAAGCTGCTCTTCGTCTTCAACCTGACGCGCGAGCCAGCGGAGTTCCGTCTCCCGGCCGGCATGTCGTTAGGCGAACCGCTGAACATGCCGGGGTTCAAGGCTGTTTCGCGCGATCATGCGGTCAAGCTCGGCGCGCTCGACGCTTTCTGCGCCCGTATCGTCTGAGTGATCAGCCGATCAGCATAAAGCGATCGACATCAACCATTCCCTTGTCCGAGATCTTCAAATGCGGGATCACGGGCAGGGGCAGGAAGGCGACCTGCAGGAAGGGTTCTTCCAGCGTCGTGCCAAGGGCGTAGGCGGCCTTCCGCAGATGATGCAGCGTGTCGCGCACCACCTCATAGGGCTCCAGGCTCATCAGGCCGGCGACAGGCAGCGCGATTTCGCCGGTAACCTTGCCGTCTTCGACGACCACGAAGCCGCCCTTTATCTCGCCAAGACGGTTAGCGGCGAGTGCCATGTCGTCCTCGCTGACGCCGACGACACAGATATTGTGGCTGTCGTGGCCGACCGTTGAAGCAATCGCGCCTTTCTTCAATCCAAAACCCTGCACGAAGCCGTTGGCGTGATTGCCGTTCTTGCCGTGCCGCTCGATGACTGCGACCTTGATGATATCGTTGCCGAGATCGACGGTGGTCTGGTTGCCTTTCGCCGGCAGGTGATAGCGACGATGCTCCGTGATGATCTTGCCCGGCATGACGCCGATGACGGATGTTTCGCCCTCGGCGACCGGTACGCCGAAATGGGCCGCATTGACCGGCCGCGCCTTGACGCTGTCGAGGCCGACGGGGGCAATTGGCTTGCGGGTGGTAAAGAGTGCATCGGCGACATGACGGCCGGCGGAAAAGACCATGTCCGCCCGGCAATTTTCGAGACTGTCGATGACGACAAGATCGGCCCGCCAGCCGGGGGCAATGAGGCCGCGGTCACGCAGGCCGAAGGCGCGGGCGGCGGAGATCGAGGCGGCCCGGTAGATTGCCAGCGGCTCGACGCCGGCAGCGATCGCCGTGCGGATCATGTAGTCGAGATGACCCTGCTCGGCGATATCAAGCGGATTGCGATCATCGGTGCAGAGCGCAAGATAAGGGGAGAGGCGCTCCGTGATGATGGGCATCAGGGCGTGTAGGTCCTTAGAGACCGAGCCCTCGCGCACGAGGATATGCATGCCCTTGCGAATTTTCTCCAGCGCTTCGGTGGCACTCGTGCATTCATGCTCGGTGCGGATGCCGGTGGAGAGATAGCCGTTGAGATCGTTGCCTGAGAGCAGCGGTGCATGCCCATCGATATGGTCACCCTGGAAAGCATCGAGCTTTGCCATGCAGACGGGATCCTTGTGGATCACGCCGGGGAAATTCATGAACTCGGCAAGGCCGATGACCTTGGGATGGTTGCGATAGGG
Organism: Rhizobium sp. P1_E6; assembly: GCF_056405875.1. Classification (NCBI taxonomy): domain Bacteria; kingdom Pseudomonadati; phylum Pseudomonadota; class Alphaproteobacteria; order Hyphomicrobiales; family Rhizobiaceae; genus Rhizobium; species Rhizobium sp. P1_E6. The sequence goes on from NZ_JBFUBG010000030.1 coordinate 57,226, forward strand.
CAGAAGGCTTTCGACCGGAAGGTCGGCGCCTGATGTTTCCAGATGCGTGGCCGGCACACAGGAGGACAGCTGCACGCGGATATCCATGATCGTTTCGAGCGCCGAAGCGAGGAAGAATTCGATGCCTTCCTTGCCGAGCACATTGGCGATCTCATGGGGGTCGCAGATCACGGTCGTCACGCCATAAGGCAGGACGCAGCGGTCGAATTCATGCGGCGTGACGAGCGAGGATTCGATGTGTAGATGCGTGTCGATGAAGCCCGGAACGACGATCCTGCCGGAAATATCGATCTCGGTCTCGCCGCTATAGGCGCCGCAGGTGCCGACGATGCGGTCGCCGCAGATTGCGATATCAGACTGGATAAGCTCACCCGTCACGAGATCGAAGAAGCGTCCGCCTTTCAGCACGATATCGGCCGGTATGCGACCCACACCCTGATCGATGAGACGTTCGAGCTTGGCGGTCATGGTCTTCACCTTCTTCAACTGATTTCTGCTGCTGGGCGCAGGATGCCGGAAAAACTTCCCGGTTGTATTTCGGGCTACTTTCGCCTGCACATCGGCAATGCTAATGACGCGAGCATACAGATGCGAAGTTCCAACTCAAGGCCATGATATGAAAGCAATTATTTCAGCTGCTTGTGTAGTCGTGCTTCTCTTGAATAGCTGTTCAACGGTGGCTTTGGTCAAGCTTGAGACTGACAAGAACGGCCGAGTGAGCCAAGTTACAGTGAAGCAATCAAGTGGAAACACCGACTATGATGAGTATCTGAAGCGCCTGGCGATCAAAAACTTCCACAACAAGGTTCCGCGGCCAGCTTCCAACGGCGTTTACGTTCAACCCTTGGTCATCGAATACAATACGCTGAAAGATTATGTTGGAGGCGGTCCCAAGCTGCCAGAGTGACGGTGTCTTCGCATGGCAAATAGAAATCGGGCGCCGTGAGGCGCCCGATCCCGTTGTCAGCACTGTTGCCACTTACTCGGCAGCGACGATCTTGCCGCCTTCCCACTTGTAGAGTGAGAAGCTCTGCGAGGAGAGGTCGCCGGTTTCGCCGTAGGTGAGCTTGCCGATGACTGTCGGGATCTGGTCGCCGCCCTTCAGGGCAGCCGCGACGGCTTCCGCATCTTCGGCGCTGCCGGCCTTTTCGATACCGGCCTTCAGCACTTCGACGGCAGCATAGGCGTTCAGCGTGAAGGCTTCGGCCGGGATGTTCTTGGCGGCGAGCGCATCGGCAGCGACCTTGGAGTCCGGGCTCTTGGTGGCGTCGGAGGCGTTGGTGAACAGTGTGCCGGCTGCCGCATCCGTGCCGATCGTCCAGAACTCGGTGTTGGAGAGACCGTCACCGCCGATGATCTGGGCATTCACCGAGAGGTCATGGAGCTGGCGGGCGAGCAGGCCGCCTTCCGGGTGGTAACCGCCGAAGTAGACGAGATCAACCTTCTCGGCCTTGATACGGGTGGTCAGGGCGGAAAAGTCCTTGTCGCCGGGCGTTATGGAGTCGTTGATGACTTCGGTGATGCCGCCGGCATTCAGCGTTGCCTTGAAGGCATCGGCGAGGCCCTTACCATAAGCGCCCTTGTCGTTGATGATGGCGACGCGCTTGTCCTTGAAGTGCTCAAGAACATATTTGGCGGCGACTTCGGCCTGCTGGTCGTCGCGGCCGCAGGTGCGCAGAACATTGGTCAGCCCACGCTTGGTGAGGTCAGGCGCGGTTGCAGTTGGAGTGACCATCAGTACGCCATTTTCGGCCAGAACGTCGGAGACCGGGATAGCAACGCCAGACGTGACCGGGCCGACGACGAAACGGATGCCGTCGCCGACAACCTTGTTCGCGGCGGAAACGCCCTGCTTCGGTTCGCCAGCGTCGTCAGCCAGTTCGAGCACGACCTTCTCGCCGAGAATGCCGCCGCTCTTGTTGATTTCGTCGACGGCGGTCTGCGCGCCGTTCTTTACCTGGTCGCCATAGGCTGCCACCGGGCCGGTCAGCGGCGCGATGAGGCCGATGGTGATATCCGCATGCGCGAGCGGCGCAAATGCCAGCGAGGCAACGAGCGTCGCCGTCAGAGTCTTCAGAGTCATGGTCTGTCTCC
>NZ_JBFUBG010000031.1:0-59285 GCF_056405875.1 Rhizobium sp. P1_E6
CGTCTGGATCAACCGCTACCGCGCAGTCCGGGTCGGGGAGGATTGAGATGGCACTCATTCTGGACCGGATCGGCAAGTCGTTCCCCGGTGTCCGGGCGCTCAACAATGCGTCGCTGAGCCTCAATGGCGGCGAGATCCACGCGCTGATGGGCGAAAACGGCGCCGGCAAATCAACGCTGATCAAGATCATCACCGGCGTCCATCGGCCAGACAGCGGGACAGTGACGCTGGACGGCGCGCCTCTATCCCTTTCCTCGCCCCGCGATGCAATCGCCCTCGGCATTTCGGCGGTACATCAGGAGCGTAACCTGATCCCTCGCTTCTCGGTGGCCGAAAACATTCTCCTGGAAGGGTTGCCGGTTCGAAACGGCCTCGTCGATTTTCGCCGCGCTAACGATAAGGCGCGCCAACACCTTCGCAAGGTCGGGCTCGATGTCGATCCGGCAACCGAAGTGCGGCGCCTTAGCGTCGCCCAGATGCAGATGGTGGAAATTGCCAAGGCGCTGAGCCACCAGGCCAAGCTTCTGCTGCTCGACGAGCCGACCGCCTCGATCACCGATGCTGAGACCGAAATCCTCTTCAGGCTCGTGCGGCAGTTGCGCGATCAGGGAACGGCGATCCTCTTCGTCAGCCACAAGCTTGAAGAGGTCTTGAGCCTTTGCGACCGGGTCACGGTTCTGCGCGACGGCGAAACGACGCTGCGTGGCGCGCCGATGGCCGGCATGACAAGGCAGACGCTGATCGAGGCGATGATTGGCCGCGCGGAGCGGCCGATGATTGCCCGCTCCGGCAAGCCGCAGGAGGGCGCGCCGAAGATCGAGCTTCGCGATGTCGCGACAGCTGCCGGCCACGGCGACATCTCGTTTTCGCTTCGCCGCGGTGAAATCCTCGGCCTCTACGGCCTCGTCGGTGCCGGCCGCACCGAGCTGATCCGCGCTATTATCGGCAAGGACAAACTTAAGTCAGGCACAGTCCTGATCGACGGCAAGCCGGTGCGCATCCGCTCGGTCGAAGAGGCGATCAAGCGCTTCCGTATGGGCTATGTCAGCGAGGACCGGAAACACGAAGGCGTCATCCTCGCCCATCCCATCCGTTCGAATATCGCGATGACGGTCTGGGGCAGGATCGCTTCGACCTTCGGCCTGATCGGCGCCGGCCAGGAGCGCAAGACCGCCGCACCGCTTGCCCGGCAGCTGGAAATCCGCACGCCCAATCTGGAACAGCTCGTCGGCAATCTCTCAGGCGGCAACCAGCAGAAGGTGTCGCTCGCCAAGTGGCTCGCCGCCGATGTCGATATCCTCTTCATCGACGAGCCGACCGTCGGCATCGATATCAAGGCGAAGGCCTATATCCACGAGCTGATCAACGGGCTTGCCGACAAGGGCATGGCGATCCTGCTGATCTCGAGCGACATGCCGGAAATGGTGGCGCTCGCCGATCGCATCCTCGTCATGCACGATTTCAGGATCGTCCACGAATATGAAAACGACCGCAAATATGAGACGGCAAGCCGCGCCATCATGTCGGCAATCCACGCGGCCGAACCCGCTCAAACCCGCACGGCACGCTAGGAGGAACCATGGCCCGCATTGAAAAGATCGAATTGCGCATGGTGGACCTGCCGCCGAAGGTGAAGCGCACCGATGCGATCCAGAGCTTCGTCAGCCAGGAAACGCCAATCGTCACCATCACCGATTCCGACGGTGCCTCCGGCACCGGCTATTCCTATACGATCGGTACCGGCGGCTCCTCCGTCATGCGGCTTCTGTCGGACCATCTGGCGCCGCTCTTAATCGGCGAGGATGCCGATTGCATCGAGGCGATCTGGCACAAGATGGAATTTGCCACGCATGCAACGACGATCGGCGCGATCACGGCGCTGGCGCTCGCGGCCGTCGATACCGCACTCTGGGATCTGAGAACCAAGAAGCAGGGCCTGCCGCTCTGGAAGCTTGCCGGCGGTGCCAAGGAAAGCTGCCCGCTCTACACGACCGAAGGCGGCTGGCTGCATATCGAGAAGGAGGCGCTCGTCGAAGACGCCCTGCAGGCGAAGGCCAAGGGTTTTTCCGGCTCGAAGGTGAAGATCGGCAAGCCGCATGGCGCCGAGGACTACGACCGGCTGTCTGCGATGCGCGCCGCCCTCGGCGACGGTTTCGAGATCATGACCGACTGCAACCAAGGCTTTACCGTCGATGAAGTCATCCGCAGGGCAGCACGGCTGAAGGAGCTCGATCTCGCCTGGATCGAGGAGCCGCTGCCGGCCGACGACCTCGACGGACATATCCGGCTTTCGCGCTCCTCGCCGACGCCGATCGCCGTCGGCGAATCCATCTACTCGATCCGGCATTTCCGCGAATATATGCAGAAGGGCGCCTGCTCGATCGTGCAGGTCGATGTTGCCCGCATCGGCGGCATCACACCCTGGCTGAAGGTTGCGCATGCGGCCGAAGCCTTCGATATCCCCGTCTGCCCCCATTTTCTGATGGAGCTGCATGTCAGCCTGGTCTGCGCCATCCAAAACGGCAAATATGTCGAATACATTCCGCAGCTCGACGATCTGACCATCAAGGGCATGGAAACCCGCAACGGCCGCGCCATCGCCCCATCCGAACCCGGCATCGGCATCGAATGGGACTGGGATGCCGTCAAGAAACGCAGCATCGCCGAATTCACGACAGAAATTACCCAAGGGCGGTAGCAACATGCAGCGCATGGGCATGGTGATCGGCCTGGAGCCGGACAAGGTCGCAGACTACAAGGCGCTACATGGCGCCGTCTGGCCGGAGATCCTGTCACTGATCTCGGCCTGCAACATCACCAACTATTCGATCTTCCTCAAGGAGCCGGAAAACCTGCTCTTCGGCTACTGGGAATATGTCGGCGAGGATTTCGAGGCCGATATGGCGAAGATGGCGGCCGACCCGCGCAACCAGGCGTGGTGGGCCGCCTGCATGCCCTGCCAGAAGCCGTTTGCGACGCGCAAGGAGGGTGAGTGGTGGGCGATGATGCCGGAGGTGTTTCACCTTAATTGAGACTCGATGGCGCCGGGCGGCCGGATATCGGCCCCTTCATGGCAACAACCGTTTCTGATTCAGCGATAGGCCCCATGGAACCCATCCGCCCAGAGCACGTCAGATCAGGGAAGAGATAATTTATATTCCACGAGAACCGGATTCTTAGACGGCATTTCAACGAAGCCGTCCGCTATGTAAGAAAAATCGTCCATATTGTAATAGCTGAATCCAAAACCTTCATAGGAAATGTATAGCCCTAAAATCCCATCATCGATTTCGGGGATTCTGTAGGCAGAAACCAAATTCACCTTTAATCCGACGTATTTCTTCAATATTTCTACATTTGAAATCGGATACGAGAAGTCTTTATCAAACTCTTCTGTTGAAGTCGGCTCGATATCTTCTCGTTTCAGTTTTACAACACCATCTACAATCGTAACAGAATACCACACCCCCTCGACATCAAGGAACAGCACCAAGTGTTCCGAAACAAGCGAGCCGTCCATATAGAACGACTTGCTGCGAAACTTGTTAATTGATTTTCCTCTTAAGTCCCCACTCATTGAAGCCCTCAGAACTTTGACGATTTTCCAGGAATAAGAGTATCAAATTCCATTTTTCCACCAGGCAGCACCCTCAAGCTAACTGTACTATTAGTCTGACTGCTGTAGACATGAATTATATCATAATCTCCTCGAACGTTTTTTTTGGATATGGTTCCTGTTATCTCTGTTGGATTTTCAAGTGTTTTAGCTATGTCAGCTTTTGCCTGTGCGAGCCCCTCTCGCGAAGGCGAATAGGGAAGTTGCCCTCTTCCTAATTTGTCTCCCAACTTCGCATTCAGTCTCGTATTTTGAGAGGACATAAAATCTGAAACATCAGCAACCGGCGGCTTTACGTTGAGTGTGCCAGCTCCTGCCCCGCCACCTGTTGCGCCGGACAATATCGCTTCGGAATACAGTCGAGTTAGATTTCCGACTCCTTCAAAACCAGATAGAACAGCGAGCACGTTATAATTCGAGACGGTCGAAATATAGTCATTCAGAGCATCCGCAATGCCATCGTCGTCTCCAACTTGCTTCGCCTCCTGAAGTTTATTCCAGCTCTGTTCCACGTCTGCAAAGGGATAAGCTGGTCTTTTTATATTTCCTTTCAATATGTCCGTAGCAACCAAGATGTAGTCCAAGTCAGCATTGTTGCCGGCCGGTATTGCTGACAGTCCGTAAACGTCGTTGTAGGCACTAAACGCATCCGGCCCCAATCCTGCGCTTACGCTTGCAAGCAGATTTTGGGTGTCTCCATCTAGCAGTTGGCTATTGAGATCCATCTCTTTTTGTGCCGCTTCTAAGCATGCGAGATTGCCACACTTTCGAAGCGCAATAGAATTTGCCAACGACTGCTGTCGCGCAGTTCCCGCGGCCTCTCGTTGGCACTCTTTGTTGCTTCCACAATCCTTGAGCGTTTTAATCAGCTTTTCTAACTCGCTATGCTTAAGATAATTGTTCTGGTAATTGGCCGCGCCATAGCCAGCTCCTTCAGCGCCCCCCACAGCTCCACCCACGCCAGCCGCAAGGGTTGCGCCGATCAGTTTGGCGAGGGCGTCACCTTCCGGCGTTCCTTCGTATCTCGTGCCCTTGAGCATCCCCTTGACGAGCTTTTCTATGGCCGGCGCCATCAAGGTCGTTGCGGCACCGCCCAGAGCGGCCTTGAGAGCGCCCTCCCACCCATTGACGCCACCGAGAATGCCACCACCAATGGCGTGCAGCAGCGCGCGGCCGGCACCGCCTTCTTTCCAGAGATCCCGTTCTGCTTGGGTTGTGGCCTTTGCATATAGATCAGTTGCGATATCTCCGACCAATGTTGCCATGGTCTTCTGCGCTTCCTGCAGATCTGCCTGCGTCTTGTATTGATCACGCAAGATGTTCTGCAGGTCCGGAAGTCCAGGCAGCGAGGTGTTGGTGTTTTCGGTGTCGCGGCGGATCGTGCCGATGTTCTGGGTCTGGCGCTCCGGATCAGTGATGGTGATGCCTATGTTGCCGCCGATGGCCGAATAGGCCTTACCGGTGGCGCTCTCCCCGTCATTGACCTTTGCCAAGGTCAGGCCGCCAGAGCCGATCGACGCGCCGTAAGTATCGGCCTTCCAGCGCGAATGGGTGTCGATGTCGGTGGCATCGAGCGTGCCGGTCTCGAGACGGTTCAGTTGCGCTGGCGCCTGGCTGGTAAGCAACCCGCCGACGAGCGTCGTCTTCTTGTCAACGGTCAGATCGAGACCGCCAGTGCCGGCATGAATGCCGGATTGCTCGGAAACGATAACTGCATTTCCGTTGGCCTTCTGCGTTGCGCCGGAAGCGCTGAAGCCGCCGCCGATCGAGCCCGAGAGGTTGAGCTGGCGGGCGTCGGCCTTAGCGGTGTCCGCCAGGCTTTCGATGGTCAGATTGCGGACGTCGGCGGTCACGGAATTGCCGGTGACGGTGGCGCCCTTCAGGGCGAGATCGTTGGTGAGTAGGGTAATATCGCCGCTGCCGCCGACATGGGTGTTGACGTACGTTAGCCCCTTCGTGCCGGCATTACCCTTGCCGTAAGAGCCGCTGACCTTGACGCCGAGCGCGTCGCCGCAGCCGCCCTTTGTGCCGCACTCCCAGCCGACCCCAACGCCGAAGCTATAGGATGAGTTCTGGCTTGATGTTTCCGTCGTGCCGGTCGCCGCATTGAGGTTGATGTTGCCATTCTGCGCCGACAGGAAGATATCGCCGGCCAATGGGTCGCCGGAGAGGTTCGGCAGGCCAAACTCGTCATAACCGGCGGAGATCTGCGCACCCTCACTGGTAATCGAGCCGTTCTCAGCCTCCAAGGTTATAGCGCGTCCGGCCCGGATGCCGGTGACGACGGGCGTCGAGGACGACGAGGACGAACTGCTTTCCTGATGATTGACGCCAGCCGACAGTGAAACCGAAAAACTGAGGCCCTTTGCGTCGGGAGACGTGTCCTTTAGCTGCTCATAGGCGCTCTTCAGGCCCTGATAGCCCTGATAGAAACCGAGGCCGGCGATAGCCGTGTTCGTCAGCGCGTTGACGCGGCTGTCTCCGGTCAGCCGCTCGGCGGAGTTCATGATGCTCTGGGCAGCGCTTCCCAACTGGCTGGAGACACTGAGTGTCACACCGGCGAATGTCTTCTCGTGGATCTCCTCATAGTTGGTGACGTCGTTGGCCGACAGAAGATTGATATCCTTCGCGGCGAACAGATTGACGTCGCGCTCGGCAGAGGCTTCAACCGCCTGCAGATTGACGTTGTTGCCTGCGGAGATGTTGAGGTCGCGGCCGGCGGTCAGGAGCGAGGCGGCGTTTGTATTGGACCCTTGTGCCGTCTTGTCAGTGCTCTTCTGTGCACCGATGCCGACCGAGAAACCACCATTGCCAACAGAAAAGGAGATGCCGAAGCCCGACTTCTTTTCCTTTTCCGATTGGGCGAAGCTTTCCGCACCAGGCGTCACGTTGACGTCGCGGGCCGCCGACAGATTGATGTCGCGATCGGCGGTGACGGAAGAGCCAATGATGTTGAGATCGGTCTGCCGGGCGGTTACGGTTACGTCCGTCCCAGCCGACAACACCGAAGCGACGTTGAATTCGGAGGCCTTGCTCTTGTCTTTCTGCTCCTTGCCCCAGAGCGAGATGAAGCCACCGCCGGAACCGGCAAACAGGCCGGACTTCTTGCTGCTGCTTTCGAGCTGGTGCTGTTCCTCGGCGCCGATGACGGAGACGCTGTCACCGGCAAGGCTGATCGCATCGCCAGCCGTGACCTTCGAGCCGGCGATGACGGCGTTGCCGCCGGCGTTCAGATTGATGTTGCCGGAGGCGGAGAGCTCGGAGGCGACCGTTGCTTCATCATAACTGTGAAGCGTCGAGCTCTTCTTGGACAGGAAGCCCTTGCTCGAGGAAGCCTGTTCGAATTCCGTCGTTTCCCTGCCGGAGGCGATCAGCAAATCGCCGCCGGTCGTCACATCGATATTGGCCTTGTTGACATCGTCGCCGGCCGTCAGCTTCGAGGCGGAAACGACGGTGTCGCCGCCGGAGGTGATCGCGACCCCCTTGCCGCCGCTGACGGACGATCCGACCACCGTCTGCGTCTCGGCATGGCTGGTCGTCTTCTTGCCGCCGCCGAACAGGCCGCCCTTCTTCTTGTAGCTGTAGTCGGTCGTGGTGGTCTCGACGGCTTCGGCGATCGTCACCTCGCCGGCAGCCTTCAGGCCGAGCGTTCCGTCGGCTGCAAGCGTACTGCCGATGACATTGAGGTTGCCGCCAGCCTCGGCGGCGATCGAACCGCCGGCGGTGACCTCCGAGCCGGTCACCGTCGTCTCGACCCTGGTTGTCGTGCTGCGCCGGTCGCGCTTCGTCCTGGTCGTCGCCTCGCCCGTCACGGAGATGTTGATATCGCCGTTCGAGTTCAGGGCGAGATTGCCGCCGGCCGCCACTTTCGAGCCGGCGACGAGAATGGCGTCATCGCCCTTGATCGAGAGGTTGCCGCCTGTCGAGACCGAGCCGTTGACGATCGAAACATTGTCCGCGGTCAGGCTGGCGTTGCCGCCCGCTTTGAGGCTGCCGCCGGTTGCCGCGATCGACGTGCCGGAGACCGAGAGATCGCCGCTCGAGGCAATCATTCCGGATGTGGCGAGAACGCCGGCGTCGATGGTGACGTCCTTGCCTGCAATCAACGCGCCGGCCGAGGCAAGCCGTTCCTTGTCGCCAGGTGCTAAATGCAGCACCGGGGCGAGCACGCTCTTGCCATCCACCACCTGCCATTCATAGACGACGACGGATTGGGTGAGGCCGGCAATCTCTTCTGCCGTCAGCGGCTCGCCGAGCGCATGCTGATGCGCTCCGAGATAATCGGCTCCGTTGTCAAGCAGCTGCTTTATCTGGCCGACCGCATCATCGCCGGCAAAGCCCGCGCCGGTCACCTGTCTCAGCTGCTGCTCGACATACTGGTTCTCGAAATAGGCGTCGCCGAGGAACAGGATCTCATGATCCGGCTCGTAGCCGATGCGATCAAGGAAATAGCTGGAGCCGTAGAATTTCGACACATCGAGGAAGGCGGCGCGGGTTTCGAACAGGAAAGCCTGGCCAGGGATGGTGCCGCCAAAGCCGCCGGACTGCGGGGCTGCAACGCCGCCAAGCGTGAACAGAGCCCCGCTCGCCGTCATGCCGGCCAGCAACGTGGTCGGATCGCTCGAGGGTGCGGGTGCTGCAACCGCGACATGGTCGGCGATCGTTCCAGCAAGGGCGGTATTGTTGACGGCGGCAAAGCCGGTGATGCCGAGCGCTCCACCTGAGCGGATCGTTGCGGGAACACCGCCGATCGCCGTGACACTCTCCACCGTTTCGCCAGGGAAGAGATCCTTCGACGAATCGCGCCTGCCGAACGGGTTCGCTTCGTAGGTCGTGACCAGATAGCCATCGCCGTTGCCACCGGTATCGCCGGTCATCCTCTCCTTCCACTCCTGCGTGACGAAGGCGGAATAGTATTGGCATCCCGCTGTCTCATCGCAGGTCAACGAAACAGTGCGCTGCAACTGCAGGCCAAGATTGGTCAGCGTGCCGGTACCGGTGAGCGTCATGCCCGTGCCGGCTTCGATGGCGCTATAGGCGTTGGTGAGATCGACGGTATTGATCGAAAGTGTCCCGCCGGCCTTGATCAGTGCGGTCGGGCTTCCGTACGAGAGAACCCGGTCCTCGGCAACATTCCGGTAAACGTGGTGATCGGCATCTTCCGTAATGTAGACCGTGCCGTTGTATTCGACACCGTCGCTGGGAGAGCAGGTTGCGCAGAGCCTTCCCTTGAGACTGTCATAGGCGGTGACGGGCGCGCTGGAAATCAGCTGGCTTGTGACAGTGGGAGCGACAGTCTTTTCGTTGCGCAGATTTGCGGTGGTGATCGCCATGTTTCGGCCTGCTGTGATCATGCCGGACCGGTTGACGATGGCAGCGTTGCGCGCTCCGCTGGCGTTGCCGGCAATCGCAAGATCACGACCGGCGACAACAGCGCCCTGGTCGTTGGTCAGCACGCCGCCGACGAACAATGCCGCGTCATTGCCGGCATAGACCAGCCCGGTGGCGGTGTTGGTCAGGTTGCCGAAGACATTGACGGTGAGATCGTTGCCGGCAGCAAGCTGGCCTGCATTGGTCAATTGCGCGAGGGAGAGCGTCAGGTCGTGGGCGGCCAGCAGATTGGTCGCGTTCGTGGTGGCAAGGCTGCCTGCGGCGATGGTGATGTCGCCGGAGCCGCTGATACCGCTGGCGGCAGTGCTGCCAGAGGTCACCGCATTGAGCCGCGCTCCCGTCAGATCGGCTGCACCGGAGGCCGCAAGATCAATGCCGCCGAAGGTCAGCTGGCTGCCGGAGAGATTGGCGCTCCCGGTATCGATATGCAGCGTGCCCGATGTGGCAAGGCCGCTCCGGTTGCCGGAAAGATCGACATGTCGCGCATTGATCGTGATGTCGCCGCCGGCGGCGGTGCGTTTGTCGAGGCTGATGACACCTGCCAGCGACGACAGCGATACGGCCTCGTTTGCCTCCAGGCTGGCATAGCGGATATCGCCACCGGCCGACGCCTGCAGATTGCCGCCGGCAAGGACGCCGCCCGAGAGGCCGAGATCAAGACCGGCAAGCAGAGCGATATCGCCCTGCGAAAGCAACGTACCGGCGGCGATCGCGCCGGAAGCGGCTGTAAGTGACAGAGTTGCGTCGGACTGTGCGGTGCCGGTAATGGCAATGCTTCCAGCGCCTGACGACAGCGACATCGGCCCCTTTGTTGCGGCTTCCGTCAGGGTCAGGTTGCCGTCGGCCAGGACACGGAGGACGCCCTTGCCGGCGAGCATGCCGCTGACATCGATAAGACCCGTCCCGCCATCGATGAAGATATCCTCTTCGGCTCCGACCGACGCCAGACTGACGTCCTTGCCCGCCTTGACCGACACCGCCTTCTTCGACGTCAGCCGGCCCGCCGTTACACTCTGCCTGGAGGCGAGGCTGACGCCCTGGTTGCCGGAGGCATTGCCGATCGAGATCTTGCCGTCCGATGACAGCGACAGTTCCCCAACATTGGCGGCCATGTCGCCGCGCATGCGCACGCCTGCGCCCTTTTCCGTGACGACCATCTTGATGCGGCCGGCCTGCATGGCGCCGAGTGCCGCGCCGTCGATTGCGTATTCGGATGTTCCCGTTGTCGCCTCGATAGCGGTTGACTGGCCGGTGGCGTAGTCGAATTTGCTTTGGCCCCCTGTCAGGCGCAGATCCTTGCCATAGACAGGGCCGTCGATCTTAATGGTGCGGGACACGACGTCGAAAATATCGACCGTGCCGTCGCCGGATGCGAAATTCGCCCCCTTGGAGCCGAAGGTGATCTCGCCGTTTCTGATGGTGAAGCCGTTCAGCCGTCCATCGGCACCGATATCGGGAGCGCCCGTCGTCAGCGTCGCATGGGGCGTATTGATAAAGCCGCAGCCGTCGCAGGTGATGCCGTTCGGATTGGCGATGATCACATCGGCCCGGCCACCGAATATTTCGAGCGGCCCTTCCAGCGCGCTTCGATTGCCGCTGGTGACTTCATTCAGGATGACCGAAGCCGGGCCGCTGTTGCGCAGGTTCGCATTGCCCGGCGTGACGCCACCAAGCTTGGAGGTGCCGACCTCGCCATTGTAATTGTTCAATATCAGGCCAGGCGTTCCGACATTGAAGTCGCCATATTTGTTGTGGGAGAGGCCGGCGCTGTTGGGTGTGGCGATATCGACTAACGGAATGCCGTTTGGCGCCGTTCCGATGTCGGGGCGGTTTGCCGCCGGTGCGCCCGCATCCGGGGTTACCTGCTGGGCCTGCAGCAAGGCCGGCTGAAACAGGAGAAGGGCGCTGAGCAAGGTCGCAATTGCCTTGCGCGCCAGACCGGAAAGAACACGCCGCGCTTTGCGCCCCGCGTATCCGGCAGACATTCCGCCCCAAACGGAAAAAAGCGACCCGGACTTGCCCATGCTGCCACAACCTCTGTTACCGATCGACCCGGCCGCAACCTGGCAGGCGGGAAATCTGGCAATGCGACAACCTAATGGCGAGAGTCAACGCTATCTGAGTTCTATTCAATCTTAAGGTGATAATTTCCTTAATACGATGCCAACGATTTCAGGCAATCCGGATCTCAGTCTTTTTAGATTTTGGTAAATTTCTTTTTATATCAATTAGATAAATTGCGCTTCGTATCGGCCTCGCCGCTGAGCCTGAAAACATCAATCGAAAGCAACCTTTTGTTGCGACGACGTTAAGGTTGGCGAAAGATTCAATCCCTACGAGATTTACCATAGGGCGGAAATTGCTCGCCCAACGGGCATATCAGACATCTGCGAAATAAGACGGTGAAGCATGAGTTTTGAGACCACGTGAACTTAAAAAACCGACCAGGACATAGAGCATATTATGCGAAGCATTCCCCTGAAGTCGTGGCTTTCGGTTTTTGCGATGGCAAGCCTTGCGGCAACCAAGGCTTTTGCGCAACCAGGCGAACCAGCACGATCGCCCGCAGACGAGTTCATGCGCCGGCAAAGCGATCTGAAACGAACACAACGGCTCGATGCGCTTGAGGCTGTCACGCCCGAGGCCCCCAAGGCAGAGGTCCGGCCGCAGGCCGAAGCTGAGAAGGGACCGTGCTTCGCCATTACCCATATCGAGGTGGAAGGGGTGACGCTGCTGCCGCAGGCAGCGCTCGCACCAGTTCTAGATCGCTATAACAACAGCTGCATCGGCCTTGCCGATATCAACGCCCTGCTGAAGGGCTTGACCTCTCTCTATGTTGACAAGGGCTACGTCGCCTCACGCTTCTATGTTCCCGCGCAGGACATCGCCGCAGCGAAGACATTGCGTCTCGTCGCGGCGGAAGGATCGCTTTCCGACATCTACCTGAATGGCAAGGCAGTTGCCTCTGGCGGCACTCTTGCAACTGCCTTTCCAGGTATGCGCGGCAAGCCGGTCAATATTCGCGATATCGAGCAGGGCCTCGACCAGATCAACCGGCTGCCTTCCAACAAGGCAAAGACGGCGATGATGCCGGGCGCACAGCCAGGCGAATCGATCCTCAACGTCGAGAACAAGCCGGATAAGCCATGGCATTTTTCGGTCGCAAACAACAATCTCGGCCAGGCTTCGACTGGTTATTCCCAAAGTTCGCTGTCGCTCGGCATCGACAACCTGTTCGACCTGAACGACCTCATCTCGCTTTCCTATCAGCACACAGGGCCGGATTATCCCTGGCCGAACGACGGGGTGGACCGAAGCAACAGCATTTCCGGCTCATTCAGCGTGCCCTACGGCTATTGGACGCTGGGCCTTTCCGGATCCTGGTATCGCTATAACAGCACGATCCCTGGCAATTTCAGCGATATCGAGACGTCGGGCGATTCCGGCCAGTTCGGCATCAGCCTCGATCGGGTGTTGCTGCGCGACAAGGAGTCCATCACGACGCTGAATGCGGCGCTCAATTACAAGCAGAGCAACAATTTCCTTATGGGAAGCCGCATCGAAGTGGGCAGCCGGCAATATACCGTCGGCAGTATCGGCATCTCGCATTCGCGCCGCATGCTCGGCGGGGTCTGGGTTCTCGATCTCGGCTACAGCCAGGGCATTGATATCTTCGATGCAGTCAAGCGCGGTGACCTCGCAGCAGCCGATGCCGAACCGGAATTTTCAAAGTTTTCCGCAACGCTCAATGTCACGACGCCGTTCGAGATTTCCGGCCAGCAGCTGCAGTTCGCCACTCTCGTCAACGGGCAATATTCGCCAGACAATCTGTTCGGAGCCGAACAGATGTCTCTCGGCGGCTACAGCAATGTCCGCGGCACCCGCGACAGCATACTCTTCGGCAATAACGGCGTCTTCGCACGCAATGAGCTTGTCTGGCGCACGCAGCCATGGGCAGACAATGCGCTGCTTGCCGAGAGATTGGGGGAGCTGCGCCCCTATGCCGGGATCGACTACGGCCACGTCTTCGGGCAAGAGCGCTTCAACATCCAAAGCGGTGACATCGCCAGCTGGACAGTCGGAAGCCGGCTTTCGGGCGGGACGATCAATACCGATCTCGGCTATTCGCACATCTTCAAGAGCACGGCGGATACGAACATGAGGGATCTATTCTTCATGGGCGCTTCGCTGCAGTTTTAGCAGTTCCAGGCGCCTTGGAGCCCCGATAGGCGGAACACCATTGTGTGGTGACACCGGATCCTTCTCAGCTCTTGCCCACTTCGACGGTCGCCGTCAGGCCGGCGATCAGCCTGACACCATCAGGCACGGCGTCGATGCTGATGCGCACCGGAACGCGCTGGGCAAGGCGCACCCAGCTGAAAGTGGGGTTGATATTGGCGAGCAGGCCGGTCCCTGACGTGCGTTCACGGTCCTCGATGCCAGTCGCGATGCTCTCGACATGACCCTGAAGGCTCTGCGACTGGCCCATCAGGTGGATCAAAACCCGGTCGCCGGGGTGGATGCTCGGCAGCTTGGTTTCTTCGAAATAGCCTTCGACGCGCAGCGAGTCCGTGTCGATCAGGGCGATCTTGGCGGTTCCGGCGCTGACATAGTCTCCCGGGCGCAGGCTGAGATTGGAGACCGTACCGTTGACCGTCGCCTTGATCTCCGAGCGTTCGAGATTGAGCGCGGCAAGATCGCGGTTGGCGGTCGCCTGGCGGAAGGCGGCATCGGCCTGTTCCTCGGCCGTCTGCGCCTGTTCCTTCTGCTGCAGGGACGCGGCTTCGCCCAGGCGTTCCTGGCGCTCGCGTTCGCGATGCGCCTGGTCGAATGCTGCCTTGCTGCCTTCGAGCGCTGCTTCCGATTGGACAAGCGCGATCGAGAAACGCTGGCGGTCGACGCGGAAGAGGATATCGCCCTTCTTCACTACCTGGTTATCGGTGACGAGCACCTCGCTGACGAGGCCGGAAACATCGGGCGCTAAGCCGACGACATCGGCGCGCAGGCGCGCATCGCGCGTCCAGGGTTCGTCCATATAGTGGCCCCAAAGCCCGCGGCCGACGAAGACTGCGGCGATGACGATGGCGAGAGTGGCGATGAGGCGGCCAATGAATTTCAGGGATTTCATACGAAGTACCAACGTGTGAAGGAGGAAACGGCTCCGAGGACGAGCACATAGAGGGCAAGGTCGAAAAGACCGCGGTGCCAGACGAGGGAATAGGCGCCGAGCCAGGCAAGGATGCGTCTGATGACGATGATGAAGAGCAGGCTCAGCACCATGAGAACGAGGAGGCGTGGGACATAGACGCCGTAAACATCAAATTCTGCGGGCATGATTGTTACTCAGCGGCAAGCGGGAGGAGTTGCGGCGCAGCCTCGGCCGCGTGCCAGCTTGCTGGCGGGGCTGCATCAGGGAAAAGGGCGCGTCTGAGGCCGACGAGGGCATCGATACTGTCGGCGCCGCGCCTGTTGTCTTCGAACGCGATGATTTTGAGGCTGTCGTCGATCGATCGACGCAGGCCATCCTGCGGATTAAGCGCACGGCCGGCCGCGATGCGGCCATGATAGAAATCGGCGATGCCGGAGAGAACTGCGCCGAGCGATGCGGCGCTCGCGCCACGCAGTTTCTTGCGCTCGCCTTGCAGCATCAGCACGTTGAAGCCGATGCGCACTTCGGCAAAGCCATCCACCTTCTTCAATTCGCGATCCTCGACGACGGCCAGACGCGGAACGAGCTGACCGAGGCGATCGAGAATGCGGCCGGAAAGCCGCTGGTGATCAGCGCGGCGTTCGCCGGCTGCCGTCTCGGCAAGATCGCTCCAGCCGGCACGCACGAGGCGCCAGGCGGCGAGTTCGGCACCGAAGGGGCGGGCAATCAGCGTCCAGACCAGGGCGAAGCCGATACCGGCAAGGGCTGCAATCGCTTCATTGGTGAAAGTAGTGAAATCGGACGTATAGCGATCCTGCAGCGCGATGAAGGAGGCGCTGTTGACGGTCATCAACATGGCCAGCATGTTGAACTGTGGCTTGGGGATCATCAGCCCGAGCAGCAGAAAGGGCGGAGCGAAGACCAGAACCAGGAGCTCGTAGCTGTTGACCATCGGCAGGATGGCAAAAATGTAGACGAAGGAAATGACGAGGCTGACGCCGCACCAGATGAACATCGAGGTGATGAAAGGAGCCGGCCGGTCAAGCGCAGCAAAGAAGGAACAGGCAACGGCTGCCATAGTGACGAAGCCGGCGCCATTCTGCCAGCCGCTGAAGATCCAGAATAGGCAGGCGACGAGAATGCCCACGACGACGGCACTCGCTTGGAAAGCGAGCAGCGCATAGTCATAATGGCGGTTGCCGCCGACGACCTGGCGATGGCGGAAGGCCGGCCGCCAGGGGCCGGAATGTCGGCCGCTGACGATTTCGTCGCGCAGTGTCAGGCAATCCTGCCAGAGATCGACGATTTCCTTCAGCCGCGCCAGCGCACTCGAGAGCAACAGATCGCCCCAGCGCAAATCCGGATCGGCCTCGCGAAGGCGCTCGATCCGCTGCGTTAGTTTTTCTGCCGTATCGCCGGCTTGAGACCTTGCGCCGAGGCTCAGCCAGTCGGCGACCTCGTTCAGCAGGCAGACCAGCTCCTTGGGCAGGCTCTCGCGCTCGCTCTTCAGAGCGTGAAGCCGGTCGGCGAGCGAGGAGAAGAGCGGCAGCAGCATCAGGAGACGGCCGCGCAATTCGCGCGAATGGCGCACTATATCGCGGCTGCCCGCATCGTAACCGAGCTGGCTGATGATGAGGTCGAGGCCGGTCACGTCGGCGGCAAGCTTCTGCCGCTTTAAGGGGGTTGCCGGGGTGGCGCCCTCGCCGCGCAGAATATCGTTTGCCCAGCTGCCGGCATCGTCGAGCCAGGTGGAGATGCGCTGACCGAGCACGCTGCGCACACTGGTCGGGAAGACGACGGCGCTGAACAGGCTGGCGCAGACTATGCCGATGATGATCTCTTCCGAGCGGGCGAGGGCCGTATCGAAGATGGTGTCCGGCGAACCGACTGACGGCAGCGCGATCAACGGCAGGGAATAACCGGCTAGCATGAAGACATAGCTGCGCGAGGAGCGGTCCAACATCGAAATGAAGAGCAGCGTGCCGGTCCAGAGCGCAATGGCGATGCTTAAAAGCTCCGGTGCGTTGACGAAGAGCGGCACGAAAAAGACGGCCGCACTCGCGCCGAGAAGCGTTCCGAGTGCGCGGTAAAGGCCCTTCGAACTGGTTGCCCCCGCAAGCGGATTGGCAACGACATAGACCGCCGCCATTGCCCAATAAGGCCGCGGCAGGTCGAGAGACAGAGCAATGAAAAGCGCAAGCATGGAGGCGAGGAAGGCCTTGGCCGAGAAGAGCCAATCCCGCCAGGAGGGAAGAGTCACGATGTTTCCTCGAATTGCTGTAATGTCGCCGCAACCTGTGACGGGCTGATCTCTTCGAAGGCCTGCAGAACGCGGACCGCCGCTTCGAGGTCGGCTTCACTGACCTTCTCGAGGATCCTGCCACGCAGGTCATCGAGAATGGCCTCCATGCGGGTTGCCAGGATATGGCCCTCCTCCGTCAGCCAAAGACCCTTTGCTCGCCTGTCGATCGGATCATCCTTGCGCACCACAAGCTCGAGCGCCTCCAGCTGATCGAGCAGCCTGACCAGTGACGGGCCTTCGATACCGACTTGATTGGCCAATGCGACCTGCCGAACTCCGCCGCCCAAGCGGCCGATCCACAGCAACGGCGCTGCGCAGGCTTCCGAGATGCCGTGGGAACTCAGCGCAAGATCGACCGCCCGTCGCCATTGGCGACCGGTCGACAAGAGGTTCGCGGTAAAAACGCGCTGCAGGGACGTGATGGATTGCATGCCAATCTGATAGCATCAAAATAGTTAGGATTCAAATGATTTTCTGAAACGAAGAGAAAATTGCTCCTGACTGATGTTCGAAACAACTGGCAGCAGGATCGACATCAGCCGGGTTTTCCTTACCTGGAAGAGGATTGCAGGGCAGCGATGCTCGCCCGCATCCGGGGTGCGGCGAAATCCAGAAAGTGGCGCGTCTTGAGCGGCATCTGGCCACGGGCGAGATGGACCAGGTGGATGGGAGCGGGCTCCGGTTCGAAGTCCTCGAGCACGAGCCTGAGCGTGCCGGCCGCAACCTCTGCTGCGACCTGGTAATAAAGCAGCCGGGTGACGCCAGCGCCGCGGATGGCGGCCGCGGCTGCGGCTTCGGTCGTGGTGACGGAAAGCCGCGGGGTTATCGTCACCTCGATGGCTTTTGCCAGACCTGCCTCCTGGAACTGCCAGCCGGCGGTCGGCGTCAGGATCTCGACGCTGATGCAGGGAAGGCCCAGGAGATCGGCCGGCTCCTTCGGCACGCCGCGGCCGGCAAAGAGAGCAGGACTGCCGCAGACCACCCTGCGCACCGCGCCGATACGGGTGGCAACCATGGCGCTATCAGGCAGATTGCCGATGCGCACGGCCATATCGACATGTTCGTCGACGAGATCGATATTGCGGTCCGTCAGCATCAGGCGCACGTTGATCGCCGGAAAGACAGCCAGAAAATCGGTCACGACAGGCAGCACGTGAAGGCGGCCGAACTGCACCGGTGCTGTGATCACCAGCTCGCCCTTCGGCATGGCGAATTCGCCGGATGCCTGACGTTCGGCCTCCTCCACCTGCTCGAGGATGCGCCTGGCAGCATCGACATAGATAGCGCCTGCATCGGTCAAGGCGATCTTGCGGGTGGTGCGGGTAAGCAGCTTGGTTCCGAGCAGCGTTTCCAGATCGGTGATCTTGCGGCTCAGCGTCGGCAGGGGAATTTTCAGCGACCGGCTGGCCGCCGACAGGTTTCCCCGGTCCACCACCTCCAGCAACATCGACATGGCTTCGAACCGGTCCACGACATTCTTCCAGATTCTGGTAAAATCAGTTTCACTTAGAGCATATTCTCTTCGTTGGTGGAAATAGACACATTCATCTCACCATGCCAATCACGGCTTGCCCGTCCGCCAAGGAGATCTCCATGTCCCGTATTTCCATCCCCACGAAAGACGACGCCCCGGAAGCAACCAGACCGATACTCGATGGCATCCAGAAGGCGCTGGGCTTCGTTCCGAATATCTTCCGCCTGGTCGCCAACAGCCCGGCCGCCCTGACGGCGTTCACCGGCCTTCAGGGCGGGCTCTCGAAGACGCTCGATGTCAAGACGCGCGAGCGGATCGCGCTTGCCGTCGCCGAGGTCAACGGCTGTGACTATTGCCTCTCCGCCCACACCTATCTCGGCCTCAACCTCGCGAAAATGAGCCCGGAAGAAATCGCGCTGAACCGCAAGGGTGCGTCCGCTGATGCCAAGGCGAATGCCGCCGTCCGCTTTGCGGCAAAGATCGCCGAGGCGCGTGGCCATGTCGACGACGACGATATCGCTGCCGTGCGCTCTGCTGGCTTTTCGGATGCGCAGATCGTCGAAATCGTCGCTCTGGTCGCTGAAAATACCTTTACCAACTATCTGAACGAGGTTGCCAAGACTGACATCGACTTTCCGTCCGTCCCGGCAGCCGATGCGGCCTGACGGAGAGCAGCGGGGCCAGTGCCCCGCTCCTGCCAACCTTGAGGAGATAGATCATGTCCTATGGATTTCTCGACATAGCCTCGACGCCCAGCGTGCGCGCTGCCCAGGCCGAAATGGGCGTGCAGGACTTCTGGACCAGCCTGCCGACCGACAGGAGCTTCGACCGCTTCACGGAGAACGAGAGCGCCTTCATCGCCTCCCGTGACAGTTTCTACATGGCCACCGTTTCGGAAACGGGCTGGCCTTATGTTCAGCACAGGGGCGGCCCGCAGGGTTTCCTGAAGGTACTCGACGATCGCACGCTTGCATTTGCGGACTACCGCGGCAACCGGCAGTACATCAGCACGGGCAACCTGGCTGCCAATGACAGGGTCTGCCTCTTTCTCATGGACTATCCCCGCCGGGCGCGGCTGAAGATCTATGCCCATGCTGAAAAACTGCCACTCGATGCCGATCCTGATCTGACGGAAATGCTCGCCACGCCATCCTATCGTGCCAAGCCGGAACGCCTTTTCCGCCTGCGTCTCGAAGCCTTCGACTGGAATTGCCCGCAGCATATCGCGCCGCGATATACAGAGGCGGAGATCGCCGTCGCCGTCCAGCCGCTTCGCCAGCGCCTCGCGGAGTTGGAAGCAGAGAATGCCGCCTTGCGGGCACAGGTCGTGCGCGCTGGAGATATCGAGTAGCGGTTAGCTACTGAGCCGAAACCATGCCCCGATCAGTGAGCGTCATACTGGCGAGATCAACGCCATCGCGCCCCGGGCTGCTGCCCGGCCGATGGCCTGGAGCTGGTCGGGATTGCTCCGAGACTGCTCGACGGCGCTTTCGACCAGCAGCGCCTGCAACAACAGGGCTTCGGGGCAACCAGCACTTCCTCCTTTCAGAACTCCAGAAATCCCGCCAGACTTGTTACTCCCGCTCATTGGCGGCCGGGCCTAGGCTCCTTGGCGATCATCAGGGAACCCCCTGATGGCATGGTCAATCATAGGAGCATGTCTTGAACATCGAAAACAAAACGGTGCTGATTACCGGCGCCAATCGTGGCATCGGCCGGGCTCTCCTGGACGAAGCGCTGCGGCGCGGTGCAAAGCGCGTTTATGCGGGATCGCGCAGCGAGCAGCAGCATGGGGATGAGCGCGTCACCTTCCTCAAACTCGATATCACCGACGAGCATGATGTCCGGCAGGCGGCAGCCGCTGTTGAGAACCTCGATATACTCATCAACAATGCCGGAATCTTCATGCCCGACGATCTCGATGATACGGACATCATCAATCGCCATCTGGCGGTCAATTTTTTCGGGCCGCTGAGGGTGACCAAGGCTTTTGTGCCGGCGTTGACGCGGTCGAAAGGCGCCATCATCAACAACCTCTCCCTGTCGGCACTTGTGCCGGTCGCTTCCACGCCGGCCTATTCGATTTCGAAGGCGGCGGCCCATAACCTCATGCAGGCCTTCAGGGCGCTCCTCTCCGCTCGCGGTGTCGCCGTACACAGCTGCTTCACCGGACCTGTCGATACCGACATGACGCGCGGCTTCGAGGTGCCGAAGTCACCACCCGGCCTGGTGGCAGCGGGAATATTCGACGGCTTCGAAAGAGGCGAGGACGATATCTTTCCCGACCCTTACTCCGAACGCATTGCCGATGTCTGGCGCACCGGCGTCATAAAGGCTCTCGAACAGGAATTCGCCGCCTACGTTCCGCCCGCCGCTGAAGTGGCTCAGGACTGCTGCCACCACTGACATTCCGCTTTGCGAGCGAACGGCATGCGCACCGTTCGCCGCAAGCAGCTGCCTTTACTTCATATAGAGCGCACGCGAGCGTTCCAGATGCTTGAGCACTGCGGCCTCTGCACCATCAGCATCATTGGCAGCAAGCTGCTCCAGGATCTCTTCGTGTTCGGCGAGCGTAAACTTTTCCTTGCCGGTCCAGATCAGCATTTCCGTGTGATACTCCTTCAGCCATGCCAGCATGGCTTCGCTGACGGCCACATAGATCGGGTTGCCGGAAATCTGGGCGATACGCGTATGAAAGCGCATATCGGCGGAGATGAACTCTTCGGCATGGCCGAGCGAGGCCCGCTGATGGTCGATAATGTCGCGAAGCGCCTTGACATCGGATTGCTTGGCGCGTTGGGCAGCCTCGCGCGCCATTCCACGCTCGAAGAAGATACGGGCGGTTTTCAGGTGCTCGAGCGAATCGGCAGATTGCGACAGCATGATCTTCGCCGTCAGGTCGACCTGTCGGAAGATCGACTGGGCAGTCAGTTGCAGGACTTTTGCCCGCTCTCCATGCGAAATGCTGACGAGGCCCTTGTTGGCAAGAGACTGCATGGCCTCGCGGATCGCCGGGCGGCCGACGCCGAAGCGCTCCATCAGAACGCGTTCGGACGGCATTTCGTCGCCCGGTTGCAACTCTCCTGAGGTGATCAGCCGTTCCAGCCTGTCAAAAACCTCGTCAGACAGTTTTCGACGGACAATTGGCTCGATGGCTGAGGTCATGGGGTCTCGCTGGCTCAAATCTTCTCTCCCCTTAGCATTTTCACCGACCGACGACAAAGCGCACGACGCGAAATTCACACTTGCTGAAAATTTCCGTTGCAGAAAATGGAATACTCATTATACCAGATCACGAGTTGACGCCATGACTTCTTGCCGTGGCGAGAGGAGCAACCGGCAATTTCATGATGATAACCCTCACCTACCGCATCGAGACACCCGGCAGCGTCGAAGCGATCGCGAACAAGATCGCCTCCGATCAATCGACCGGCACCTTCGTCCCGGTTCCTGGCGAAACGGAAGAGCTGAAGTCGCGCGTGGCCGCCCGCGTCCTCGCGATCCGCCCGCTTGAAGAGGCAAATCATCCGTCGTGGCCCGAAGCGCCTGAAGGTTCCAGGCTACAGCGCGCCGATGTCGATATCGCTTTCCCGCTCGATGCCATCGGCACGGATCTTTCCGCGCTGATGACGATCGCAATCGGCGGGACCTTCTCCATCAAGGGCATGACCGGCCTGCGTGTCATCGACATGAAACTGCCGGAGGCCTTCAGGGATGCCCATCCCGGCCCGCAATTCGGCATTGCGGGCAGCCGGCGCCTGACCGGCGTCGAGGGCCGGCCGATCATCGGCACGATCGTCAAGCCGGCGCTCGGCCTGCGGCCGCATGAAACCGCCGAGCTCGTCGGCGAGCTGATCGAATCCGGCGTCGACTTCATCAAGGACGACGAGAAACTGATGAGCCCGGTCTATTCGCCGCTGAAAGAGCGTGTGGCGGCGATCATGCCCCGCATTCTCGATCGCGAGCAGAAGACCGGCAAGAAGGTGATGTATGCCTTCGGCATCTCGCATGCCGATCCCGACGAGATGATGCGCAACCACGACCTTGTTCTCGAAGCGGGCGGCAATTGTGCCGTCGTCAACATCAATTCGATCGGCTTCGGCGGTATGAGCTTCCTGCGCAAGCGCTCCGGGCTCGTGTTGCATGCGCATCGCAACGGCTGGGACGTGCTGACACGCCATCCCGGCATCGGCATCGATTTCAAGGTGTATCAGCAGCTCTGGCGGTTGCTCGGCGTCGACCAATTCCAGATCAACGGCATCCGCGTCAAATACTGGGAGCCGGACGAAAGCTTCGTTGCCTCTTTCAAGGCGATCAGCACGCCGCTCTTTAATCCTTCCGACTGCCCGCTGCCGGTGGCCGGTTCCGGCCAGTGGGGCGGCCAGGCGCCCGAAACCTATCAGCGCACCGGCCGCACCACCGATCTGCTCTACCTTTGCGGCGGCGGCATCGTCAGCCATCCGCAGGGACCCGCAGCCGGTGTGCGTGCCGTTCAACAGGCATGGCAGGCGGCCGTCGCCGACATTCCGCTCGATGATTATGCCAAAGATCATCCGGAGCTTGCCGCCTCGATTGTCAAATTCGGCGACGGCAAGGCGGGGTGAATAAGATGCGTGACCTGCTCGTCAGCTATTACGGCGACGATTTCACCGGCTCCACAGATGTAATGGAGGCGCTCGCCAGCAACGGTATTCCGACCGTGCTGTTCCTCGGCATCCCCGATCAGGCGATGCTCGATCGCTTCCAGGATTGCCGTGCGGTCGGCGTTGCCGGAACGAGCCGCAGCGAAAGCCCGGCCTGGATGAAGGAGCATCTTGCCCCGACCTTCCAATGGCTGAAGGGCTTGCAGGCAAAGATCTGCCATTACAAGGTCTGCTCGACATTCGATTCCGCGCCTGATGTCGGCAACATCGGCACGGCGATCGAGATCGGCAAGGCAGCCTTCGGCCAGTCGCTCGTTCCCGTCATCGTCGGCGCGCCACAGCTGAAGCGCTACACGGCTTTCGGCAATCTCTTTGCTGCCTATCAAGGGCGTGTTTTCCGAATCGACCGCCATCCGGTCATGAGCCGCCATCCCGTCACCCCGATGCATGAGGCGGATCTTGCCCTGCATCTCGGCAGACAGACCGATCTTCCCGTGTCTTTGGCCGATCTGACGCTGCTTTCAGCATCGGATGCCGATACCAGGATCGACGAGCTGGTTGCCAACCTATCCGGTATCCTGCTTCTCGATGTCGATTCTGACGAGAGCCAGGTTTTCGCCGGCCGGCAGTTGCAGCGGATCACGAATGCCAAGGGCGGCTTCGTCGCCGGCTCCTCCGGTGTCGAATATGCGCTCATCAATGCCTGGCGCACGGCCGGAATGATCGGCCCCGGCATCGCGTTCCAGTCTCCCGGCAAGGTCGACCGGCTTGCCGTGGTCTCCGGCAGCGTATCGCCGACGACCGAGCGGCAGATCCGCGCGGCCGTCGCCGATGGCTTCGAGGATATCCCGCTTGATCCGCTGGCACTCGTCGGCGCCGATGCCGGGGCCGCGCTGGATGCGGCAGTGGCCGCGGGGCTTGTCGCCCTGAAAACAGGTCGCAGCGTCATCCTGCATACCGCGCTTGGGCCTTCGGCCGATCGTGGCGCCGATATCGATCAGCTGCCCGGCGCCCGTCATCGCGTCGGCCGCGCGCTCGGCACGATCCTGCGCCGCCTCGTCGAAACCGAAAAGCTTTCGCGCGCCGTCATTGCCGGTGGCGACACCTCGAGCCATGCCCTGAGAGAATTGCGTGTCGATGCACTGACGACCCTGCTGCCGTTGCCGCAGACTCCCGGTTCGCCGCTCTGCACCGCCCATGGCGGCCATGCGCCGACGGATGGGCTGCAGATTGCGCTGAAGGGCGGGCAGGTCGGCGCGGACGGCTATTTCGCTCAGATCCGGGACGGAAGACCGTTCTGACGGCCAATCAGGCGGTGTCCGCCTGCTGGACAACAATGGAATGGTGATTGACTCATCATACCAGTTACGATACCAATCTCGCATACAAAGGTGAGGAAACATGACTGCAATTGCCCTCTTCGGCGCCGGTGGAAAAATGGGATACCGGCTGGCCAAGAATCTCAAAGGTTCCCGTTTTGACGTTCGCCATGTCGAGGTCAGCGATGTCGGCAAGGCACGTCTGAAGAGCGATCTCGGCATCGATTGCACGCCGGCCGATGCCGCGCTCGACGGTGCCGACGTCGTGATCCTGGCCGTGCCGGATACCGCGATCGGCAAGGTAGCCGCCGGCATCGTCGACAAGCTGAAGCCAGGCACAATGGTCGTCGCGCTCGATGCGGCCGCCCCCTTTGCCGGCCACCTGCCGCAGCGCAACGATCTTACCTACTTCGTCACCCATCCCTGCCATCCGCCGATCTTCAACGACGAGACGGACATGCAGGCCAAGAAGGACCATTTCGGCGGCCTTTTTGCCAAGCAGCACATCGTCTCGGCACTGATGCAGGGTCCAGACAGCGCTTACGGCCTCGGCGAAGAGATCGCCAAGGTGATCTGGGCGCCGGTCATGCGCTCGCACCGCGTCACCGTCGAGCAGATGGCGATGTTGGAGCCCGGCCTTTCGGAAACCGTTTGCGCCTCGCTGCTCGTCATCATGCGTCAGGCCATGGACGAATGCGTCTCGCGCGGCGTTCCGGCGGAAGCTGCCCGCGACTTCCTGCTCGGCCACATGAATGTGCTCGGTGCCGTCATCTTCAAGGAAGTCGATGGCGTGTTCTCGGATGCCTGCAATAAGGCGATCGAGTTCGGCATTCCGGCGCTTATGCGCGACGACTGGAAGAAGGTCTTCGAACCTCAGGAGATCGCCGACAGCATCCGGCGCATCACCTGACACTACCGCGGCAGGGCTCGGGCCTTGCCGCCTTGCCGGCCCGGGGGGACTTTGAAGACGGGCCGGTTTTCGATTTCGCATGAATTTCAGCCGAGCCGGGGTTGGTTCGGCCATGCGTCAAACCTGGGAGGAGAAACCATGAAGCTTACACGTAGACTGACCCTTGCCGCCTTCGCCGGCGCCCTATCGCTCGGCGTTGCGATGCCGGCCTTTTCGGCTGACCTGATTGCCATCATCACGCCGGCCCACGACAACCCCTTCTTCAAGGCCGAAGCTGTCGGCGCCGAGGCCAAGGCCAAGGAACTCGGCTATGAGGCGCTCGTCATGACACATGACGACGATGCCAACAAGCAGTCGGAAATGATCGACACCGCCATCGGCCGCGGTGCCAAGGCAATCATCCTCGACAATGCCGGCGCTGACGCTTCGGTTGCCGCCGTCAAGAAGGCCAAGGATGCCGGCATCCCCTCCTTCCTGATCGACCGCGAAATCAATGCGACCGGCGTTGCCGTCGCCCAGATCGTTTCCAACAACTATCAGGGCGCCCAGCTCGGCGCGCAGGAATTCGTCAAGCTCATGGGCGAGAAGGGCAATTATGTCGAGCTCGTCGGCAAGGAATCGGACACCAATGCCGGCATCCGCTCACAGGGCTATCATGACGTCATCGACGACTATCCGGACCTGAAGTCGGTCGCCAAGCAGTCGGCCAACTGGAGCCAGACGGAAGCCTATTCGAAGATGGAAACCATTCTGCAGGCCAACCCTGATATCAAGGGCGTGATCTCCGGCAACGACACGATGGCCATGGGTGCGATTGCCGCCCTCCAGGCTGCCGGCCGCAAGGATGTCATCGTCGTCGGCTTCGACGGCTCCAACGACGTTCGCGACTCCATCAAGTCGGGCGGCATCAAGGCGACCGTGCTGCAGCCGGCCTATGCGCAGGCGCAGCTGGCTGTCGAACAGGCCGACGCCTTCATCAAGAACAAGACGGCGCCGAAGGAAGAAAAGCAGCTGATGGACTGCGTCCTCATCAATGCCGACAATGCCGGCAAGCTCGAGACCTTCGCCATCGCAAAGTAAGGCGGACCGATTAATGCAGGGAGCGCGGGAGACTGCGCTCCCTGCAGCCTATTTCCATTGATTTCGAGGTTTATCGCATGTTGAGGATCAGGGGCGCCCTGATCGCCGCTTTCGTGGCGGCGGCTTTGCCCGGCTGCAAGATCATCAAGACTCCGACTGCGGAAGAAAAAGCCGCAGCGGCGGCAAAGAGCGCTTTCGATCCGAATGCCAAGGTCGAGGCGATTTGGCAGCCACAGGTCGTTCCCTATTATGAAAAGCGCGCCGGCGAGCTGAAAGATGTGGCGGCGCTGGCCGCTTCGAACCCAGATCAAGCCGGTGAGAAATACGGCAATCCGCGCAAGCAGGCGAGCTCGCCTTGGACCTATGCGGTGAAATTCACAGGCAAGGTCGTCGCCGCCGATACGGCATCACGGGCAGCAGCGCTCGATGTCGATGCCGATGGCGACGGCAAGGCGGATGCCAAGGTGCAGATCGGACCGGCCATCCGCGGCACGGCGCTGCGCGACACGCTGGATTTCGTCAATTTCAACGAGTTCAAGAACCAGATCGAATGGGCGCAGTTCGGCAAGTCCTTCAATGAGAAGGCGAACGCCGCATTTCTCTCGGCGGTCCCGCGCGACGGACTGGTCGGCAAGACGGTTACTGTCACGGGCGCCTTCCCGCTGCCGTCGGGCAACGATCTGCCGCTCGTCACCCCTTCAGCGCTGACGGTAGCACCATGACCATGGCCGAGGCTCCAACCGACGATATCATTCTGCGCCTCGACGACGTGTCGAAGGTCTATTCCGGCATCGTCGCCGTCAAGCGCGCCAATCTCGAGCTGCGTCGCGGCGCCGTCAACGTGCTGGTCGGTGAAAACGGTGCGGGCAAATCGACGCTGATGAAGATCATCGCCGGTGTCGAGCGGCCGACGCTTGGGCGCATCATTCTGGACGGCGAAACCGTTTCCTTCGACAGCCCGGCCGATGCGCAGGCGCACGGCATCGGCATGATCTTCCAGGAGCTCAATCTCTTCGCCAATATGTCGGTCGCCGAAAACATCTTTGCGACGCGTGAATTGACCCGCGGCGTGCTCGGCATCGACCATAAGGAACAGGTCCGCAAGGCCAACGAATTCCTTGACCGGCTCGATGCCGGCATCGATGCTCAGACCATGGTCGAGGATCTGCCGATCGGCCAGCAACAGCTTGTCGAAATCGCCAAGGCGATGTCGCTGAACGCCCGCATCCTGATCATGGACGAGCCGACGTCGGCACTGTCGGCCGCCGAAGTCGAGATCCTCTTCAAGGTGATCGGCGAGTTGAAGGCGCAGGGCGTGGCGATCGTCTATATCTCCCACCGGCTGGAAGAGCTGATGCGGATCGGCGACTACATCACCGTGCTGCGCGATGGGCAGATCACCGGGCACGCCATGGTCAGGGATATCGACACGCGCTGGATCGTGCGTTCGATGATCGGCTCCGACGCCAAGGATTTTGCCAAATCCGAGGATCATGCGCTCGGTAAGGAAATGTTCCGCGCCGAAAACATCAGCCTGCCGCGGCCGACCGGCGGGCTTGCCGTCGATAATGTCTCTCTGTCCGTCAAGGCAGGCGAGATCCTCGGCATCTACGGCCTGATGGGTGCAGGGCGTAGCGAATTCTTCGAATGCGTCATCGGCCGCCACGCGCACTCGACCGGCAAGATCTTCATCGACGGGCAGGAAGTGCGGGCGCGCGATACGACACGGCGCATCCGCCGCGGTCTCGCCCTCATTCCCGAGGACCGGCAGCGCGAGGGGCTGGTGCAGGTTCTCTCCATCGCCTCCAACCTGACGCTTGCCAGCCTCGGTCGCTTCACACGCCTCTTCCATATCGACGCCAAGGCCGAGAAAAACGCCATCGTCGAGGCGATCCGCGATCTCTCCATCAAGGCGCCGAACCCGGATTTCGAGGTCACCTCCATGTCCGGCGGCAACCAACAGAAGGTGGTCATCGGCAAGGCATTGATGACCAATCCGAAGGTTCTTTTGATGGACGAGCCGAGCCGCGGCATCGATGTCGGCGCCAAGGCGGATGTTTTCCGCACCATGCGCCGGCTTGCCGCCAATGGCCTCGCCATCCTGTTTTCAACCTCCGACCTCGAGGAGGTCATGGCGCTTTCCGATCGCATCGCGGTGCTCAGCAACGGCCATCTCATCGCCGTTTTCGACCGCAATCAGGCGACGGAAGAGGCGATCATCGCTGCCTCCGCCAAGGGCCACGAACACCAAGGGAAACTCGCGTCATGACGGCGGCTACCACATCTACTTCCGCGCCGAAGAGCGCGAACGGCTCCTTCCTGCTGACGTTGATGAAGCTTCGAACCTTCATCGCGCTCTTTGCCGTCATCATCTTCTTCTCGATATTCGCGCCGAACTTCACTTCGACTGCGAACATGATCCTGATGTCGAAGCATGTGGCGCTGAACGCCTTCCTGGCGATGGGCATGACCTTCGTCATCATCACCGGCGGCATCGACCTGTCGGTCGGCTCGATCGTCGGCCTCTGCGGCATGGTCGCCGGTGGCCTCATCCTCTACGGCATCGAACTGCCGATCGGCTATACTGTTTATTTCAACCTCGCGGAGATCGTGTTGATCACGCTCGCAATCGGCCTCATCATCGGGCTGATCAACGGGTTGCTGATCACCAAGCTCAATGTCGCGCCCTTCATCGCCACACTCGGCACGCTCTATGTCGCGCGCGGCCTCGCACTACTGTCGTCCGACGGCCAGACCTTTCCGAACCTCGTCGGCCGGCCGGAATATGCGACGACCGGTTTCGATTTCTTCGGCGCCGGCCGCATTCTCGGCCTGCCTGTGTCGATCTGGATCCTGATTTTTCTGGCGCTCGTCGCTGCCTATGTAGCGCGCTCGACACCGATCGGCCGCCATATCTTTGCCGTGGGCGGCAACGAACGCGCCGCCCGCATGTCGGGCATCCGCGTGGATCTGGTCAAGATCTTCGTCTACATGTTCTCCGGCCTGTGCGCGGCAATCGTCGGCATTGTCATCTCCTCGGAACTGATGGCCGCACATCCGGCAACCGGCGAAAGCTTCGAACTCAACGCGATTGCCGCAGCCGTTCTCGGCGGCACCTCGATGTCGGGCGGTCGCGGCACGATCGGCGGCACGATCATCGGCGCCTTCGTCATCGGCATTCTCTCCGATGGTCTCGTCATGATGGGGGTTTCCTCCTTCTGGCAGATGGTGATCAAGGGGCTGGTGATTATCATCGCCGTCGTCGTCGACCAGGCGCAGCGTCGGCTGCAGCAGCGCGTCACCCTTATGCAGATGGCAAAGGCAGGTTGAAATGGCTGACTTGAAAGGTGCTTTGATCGGTTGCGGCTTCTTTGCGATCAATCAGATGCATGCGTGGAAGGACGTTGACGGTGCTTCGATCGTGGCCATCTGCGACCGGGACCCGGAGCGGCTGAAGATTGTCGGCGACCAGTTCGGCATTAACAGGCGCTACACGGATGCCGCAGCCATGTTTGCCGATGGCGGCTTCGATTTCGTCGATATCGCCACCACGGTCCAGAGCCACCGGGCGCTGGTGGAGATCGCCGCCAGCCACAAGATCCCGGCCATCTGCCAGAAGCCTTTTGCGAAGACGCTTGCCGATGCCAAGGCGATGGTCGAGGCCTGCCGGAGTGCCGGCATTCCGCTGATGGTGCATGAGAATTTTCGTTGGCAGACGCCGATCCAAGCCGTTCGCCGGCTCTTGGACAACAAGGCGATCGGCACGCCCTTCTGGGGCCGCTTCTCCTTCCGCTCCGGCTACGACGTGTTTTCGGGCCAGCCCTATCTCGCCGAAGGCGAACGCTTCATCATCGAGGACCTTGGCATCCATACGCTCGATATCGCCCGCTTCATCCTCGGCGACGTGAAAACGCTGACAGCCCGCACCAAACGCGTCAATCCAAAGATCAAGGGCGAGGATGTCGCGACGATCCTGCTCGACCACGAGAGCGGCGCGACATCCGTCGTCGACGTCAGCTACGCGACCAAGCTTGGCACAGAGCCTTTCCCGGAAACGCTGATCGAGCTCGACGGCACCGATGGCACGATCCGTCTTTCTGTCGGCTACCGGCTCGAAGTGACCAATGCGGCAGGTACTGTCGTTTCCGATGCCTCGCCGGAGTTGCTCGCCTGGGCATCGCGGCCCTGGCATAATATTCAGGAAAGCGTCTATGCGATCCAGAAACACTGGGTCGACCGGTTGAAAAATGGCGGCGAGCCCGCAACCTCGGGTGCCGACAATCTCAAGACCTTTGCCCTTGTCGAAGCGGCCTATGACAGTGCCGCGTCCGGCAAGACGATCGATGTAGAGGCGATGCTGAAATGACCACGGACGCCTTCGCCCTCTACGGCACGCATGAGGCCGAAGAACATCCGGTCCGCCTGACCGCCGGGCGCCTCTCGGCCGATCTTGCCAACGGCAATCTGCGGACAATCCGCTATGACGGCATCGAGGTGCTGCGCGCCGTCTCCTATCTGGTGCGCGACCGCGACTGGGGTACCTACAGCCCTCATATCGAGGGCCTGTCGGTCGAGCAGGACAAAGGAAGCTTTTCCGTCCGCTATGTCGCGCGCTGCAACGGACCCGATGACAGCACGCTCGCAATTTCGGTACGGATCGCGGCGACTGAAAGTGAACTGATTTTCGCGGCCGAAGCGCTCTCGCCTGATGGTTTCGAAACCAATCGCTGCGGCTTCTGTATCCTGCATCCGATCGTCGGCATTGCCGGAAGTCCGGCAAAGGTCGAGCATGTCGATGGCAGCATCGACGAGACGCATTTTCCCGATAAGATTGAACCCTGGCAACCCTTCAAGGACATGCGGGCAATCACCCATCAGGTGCTGCCAGGGGTTTCGGCCGAATGCCGCATGGAAGGCGATACGTTCGAGATGGAAGACCAGCGCAACTGGTCGGACGCATCCTACAAGACCTATGTGCGCCCGCTCGCCCTGCCCTGGCCCTATCAGATCGCCGCCAACGAACCGGTGAAGCAGAGGATCGTCCTTTCGATCCGCGATACCAGGAGTGATCAGACGACGGCCCCCGGCTCAACTGCCGGCGCCATTCGGCTCGAACCGGCTGGGCGGAGCGGCACCATGCCGGCCATTGGCCTGATCGTCACCCCTGAGGAAGCCAAGGCAACACTTGCGGCCCGTGATCTGCTTAACGAGATCGCGCCACAGGAACTGCTCTTCCACTTCGACCCGAATGCGGGTCACGGCGCGCAAGCATTCAGGGATTTCGCCGCCGTCGCCGCCGTTCATCGCGGCCGCTCGACGCTGGAAATCGCCCTTCCCTGCAGGCAGACGCCGGCAACTGAAACGGCAGAAATTGCCGGGCAGATGCAGGATGCAGGCTTTCGTCCGGCCGCCATCCTGATTTCGCCCTCCGTCGATCGGCAGTCGACGCCTCCCGGTAGCAAATGGCCGGAATGCCCACCGCTCGAAGAGGTGTATGCCGCAGCCCACGCGGCCTTTGCCGGTATCCGCATCGGCGGCGGCATGTTGAGTTACTTCACCGAACTCAACCGCAAGCGCGTGCCGGCCGAACGCCTCGCGTTCATAAGCCATTGCACCAATCCGATCGTCCATGCCGCCGATGATCTGAGCGTCATGCAGACCCTGGAAGCGCTGCCCTTCATCACGGGCTCGGCGCGCGCCATCTATGGCGACAAGTCCTACCGGATCGGCCCCTCGACCATTCCCATGCGGCAGAACCCCTATGGCAGCCGCACGATGGACAATCCCTCCAACGGACGCATTCCGATGGCCAACCGCGATCCGCGCCACAACGGCCGCTTCGCGGAGGCCTTCGCGCTCGGTTATGCCATACGGGTACTTGATGCCGACATCGAATGCATGACGCTTTCGGCACTCACTGGCCCCTTCGGCCTGGTTGCCGGTAAGGCAGAGCCAACGGAGGAAGGCGGCAATCGGCCGCTTTTCAACGTGGTGAAGCTTCTCTCCAGCCTTGCCGGCTCGTCGTGGAAAAGCTGTGCTTCCTCACGCCCATCAGAGCTGTTGGCTTTCATTTCGCGGCAATCATTCAATGCGACACTGCACATCGTCAACCTGACGGCGGAAGAGCGAAGCGTCGATATCGCGGCCTTCGGGTCCGCTTCGCGCGGTGGAAGCGTGACGCTCGATGCCTTCGGCGCGATAGCCGTTCGCCTCACCGATTGACCGGTTGCTTATCCGTCCTCTCGCCGACCGAAACGCCAGCGAGCGCCGGTGGCGCTGTCAAACTTAGGTGCTCGTTCAGCTAGACAGCACCATTGAAGGAAATGTGAACGCCCTCGTCATGGTTACCTCATCATACCAGTTGACATGTCAATGAGCATCCTGCAAGAAAGGCTCCAGCTTTACAAGAGGAGGACGTAATGCTGACGCTTTCTGCAAAATTGAAGTCTTCATGCATGGCCGCTATCGCTGTCGCGGCTGTTGCCGTGACGCCCGTCAAGGCTGAGGACATCACGCTCTGGACGCTGAACTTCGACAACAACGCTGCCAATGTGGCACTGAAGAAGGTTGCGAGCGACTTCGAAGCGGCAAATCCGGGAACCCATATCGAGATCGTCCAGCGCGCTGTCGACGAGCACAAGACGGCGCTGCGCGTGGCTGCCGGCTCCAACCGCGGCCCTGATATCTATTTCAGCTGGGCAGGCCTTGGCCTTGGCGGCGAATATGTGAAGGCCGGCCTGTCGCTGCCGCTCGACAAGTACTACACCGAATACAAGTGGAACGACGAGCTGCTTCCCGCAGCAGCTGCCTTTGCCGATCTCTATCCGGGCGGCAAGCAAGGCACGCCTTTCACCTTCAAGGGTGAGGCTGTCTATTATAACAAGAAGCTTTTCCAGCAGGCCGGCATCACCGAAGAGCCGAAGACCTATGACGAGCTTCTGGCAGCAGCCGAGAAGCTGAAGGCAGCCGGCATTCCGGGCTTCACCTTCGGCGGCACCGTCAACTGGCACGTCATGCGCCTGATGGACGTCATCCTCGAAACCAAGTGCGGTGCCGAAAAGCACGACCAGCTGAAGCTGATGAAGCTCGACTGGTCGACGGAGCCCTGCGCCACCGACGCATTTGCCGAATTCGCCAAGTGGACGAAGGATTATACGCTCCAGCCTTTCATGGGCATCGACAACAAGCAGTCCTATAGCCTGTTTACCGCAGGCCGTGCGGCGATGATGCTGGAAGGCGACTGGCTGGTCGGTCAGCTCTCCGGCAGCGGCGTCAACCTCGATGATTACGGGATCTTCCCCTTCCCGACCAACACCAACCGCCTCTACGGTTTTGCCGAGTATAATTACATCAGCACCAAGACCAAGAACCCGGATATGGCTGCGAAGTTCGTCGACTATTTCCTGTCGACGAAGGTGCAGCAGGATCTCGTCGGCCAGATCAGCTCGATCTCGGTCAACAAGAATGTCCAGTACACCAACCAGAAGCCTCTGGAAGCCGAGTGGCTGGATATCTTCAAGACCTACAGCAAGATCTACATGAACGGCGACCAGGCCTTCCCGCTTGACGTGACGACGGAATATTTCCGCGTCATCAACGATGTTGCCTCCGGCAGCATCGAGCCGGCCGCGGCTGCAAAGCAGATGCAGGCCTTCATCGCCGGCAGAACCTGACCCCTCCCGAGACGCCGGCTGGCCGACACAACGTCGGTCGGCTGGCGCCGCATACGCAAGACCGGCAGGGCGATGCCCTGCCCCGGAGGTGACAATGTCCTTGCGCCAAACAACGTATGATCCACGCGTGCAGGCCTTCATCCTGCTCGTGCCGGCTCTGGCCATCTACGCGATCTTCGCGCTCTACCCGATGCTGAACGTGGTTATCATCAGCTTCCAGAAGTGGAACGGGCTCGATCCGCAACGGCCCTTCGTCGGCCTCGCGAATTACGCGGCGATCTTCACGCGCGATCCGGTTTTCTGGGTCGCTTTCAAGAATACCGTGATCTGGACGCTGATGAGCCTGGTTTTCCCGCCGCTGGTCGGGCTGCTGCTGGCGCTCAGCCTTAACCAGAAGATTTTTGGCCGCAACAGCCTGCGCGCCATCTTCTACCTGCCCGTCATCATCGCGCCGATCGCCGTCGCCACCATGTGGAAGTGGATGTACGATCCCTTCTTCGGTCTGTTCAGCCAGATGCTGACCTCATGGGGGATGCAGACCTCGATCAAGGACTGGCTCGGCAACAAGGATATTGCGCTCTACTCCGTCTTCATCGCCTATCTTTGGCAGACCGTCGGTTTCTCGATGGTGCTGTTCCTCGCAGGCCTTCAGAACGTCTCGCAGACGCTCGTCGAAGCCGCCCGCATCGATGGCGCCGGCCGCTGGGCCGTGTTCAAGCATGTCACCCTGCCGGCGCTGCGACCCACAATTACGATCGTGCTCGTCCTCTCCATCATCTCGTCGCTGAAGGCCTTCGACATCGTCTACGGCCTGACCGGCGGCGGTCCTGCCCAGTCGACGCAGATGCTGGCGCTCTGGGCCTTCACCCAGGCGATGCAGATCTTCGATTTCGGCCGCGGTGCGGCGATCTCGGTGGTGCTGCTTTTGATCACCATGGCGATCGTCATCCCCTACCTGCGCTGGACACAAAAGCACGAGGAGGTCGACGCGTGACAGTTCTCGGAGCCGAAGTTGACGATATCGACATCGATATGAAGCCGATCCGGCTGAAGCGCGATCCTGTGCTGATCGGGTTGTGGATCGCGCTTGTCCTTGTCGCGCTGGTCTGGGTTGCACCCTTCATCTTCATCGTCTTCACCTCGTTGAAGACACCGGCGGCCGTCACCAGCACCGGCGCCTTCATGCCGCCCACCGAACTCGCCTTCCAAAACTACGCCGACGCCTGGAGCCGCGGCAATTTCGCCAGCTCCTTCTTCAACAGCGTCATCATCACCGTCATCAAGGTGCCTCTCGGCCTCGCGCTGTCGGCAATGGCCGCCTACGCGCTTGCCAAGATCAAGCTCAGGATCAGCAAGGCCCTCTTGCTGCTCGTCGTCTTCGGCACGATGATCCCCTTCCAGGTGATGCTGGCTCCGCTCTTCACGCTGGTGAATTCCTTCGGCCTGATAGACACTTATCCGGGCGTCATCCTGCCTTACATCGCCTTCGGCGTTCCCTATCAGGTCTTCATCCTGCACGGCTTCTTCAAAGGCATTCCGAAGGAGCTGTCGGAGGCAGCCCTCATCGATGGCGCCACACATTTCACCATCTTCCGGCGGATCTTCCTGCCGGTCTGCCTGCCGGTTCTCGCCGCCTTGCTGATACTCGACTTCGTCTCCACCTGGAACGAATTCGCCATGGCGCTCGTCCTTTTACAGGACCAGCACATGTGGACCCTGCCGCTCGGCCTCATGTCGTTTCAGGGTCAGTTTTCCAGCAATTACGGCCAGCTCAACGCCGCGATCGTCATGACCGTGCTACCGGCGACGATCGTCTATCTCATGTTCCAGCGCTACTTCGTGTCCGGGCTGACCTCCGGGGCCGTCAAGGGCTGACACCGAAATCTTGTTCTACGAGGAGAGACATATGTCTGATGCAGCAGTCGAAAAATGGGGCGTGTTCGAAGCGGCCTTCGCCGGCCCGTCCGAGGGCAATCCCTATCTCGACGTGGCATTCGATGCCGTGTTCATGCACAAGAGCCGGGAAGTCCGTGTGCCGGGATTTTATGACGGCAACGGCACCTACCGCATCCGCTTTATGCCCGACAGCGAAGGCGAATGGTCCTTCAAGACACGGTCGAAGACGGCTGCACTCGACGGCAAGACGGGTTCGTTTGTCGCAAGCGCACCATCAGCAGCCAATCACGGCCCCGTCCGGGTGCGCAACAAGTTTCATTTCGGTTATGCAGACGGCACGCCGTTCTTCTCCTTCGGCACGACCTGCTATGCCTGGACGCACCAGCCGCTGGAGATGCAGCAGCAGACGCTCGAGACGCTGAAGAAGACGCGCTTCAACAAGATCCGCATGGGCGTGTTCCCCAAGGATTATCCTTACAACGTCAACGAACCGCTGCATGCCGGCTTCGAAAAAGGCGCTGACGGCAAGGAGGACTTCGACYGGCCGAACCCGGCCTTCTTTCAGCATTTCGACCGGCAGGTGGCAGCCCTGTGTGCGCTCGGCATCGAGGCCGACATCATCATCTTCCATCCCTATGACCGCTGGGGTTATGCCGACATGTCGGCCGAGCAGGATTTCCGCTATGTCGCCTATCTGGCAGCGCGGCTTTCGGCCTACCGGAATGTCTGGTGGTCGCTTGCTAATGAATATGATTTCCTGATCGATACCAAGCCGATGGAGCAATGGGATCGCTATTTCCATATCCTGGAGGAAAACGACCCATACCAGCACCTGCGCTCCATCCATAATGGCGACGTGACGGCCAATTTCGACCATCGCAAACCATGGGTCACCCATACCTGCATCCAGAACCCCGACGTCAAGCGCACGCAGGAATGGCGCAATGCCTATGGCAAGCCCGTCGTCAACGACGAGCCAGAATATGAAGGCGATATCTTGCAGTCCTGGGGCAATCTCTCCGCCCAGGAGCTGGTCCACCGCTACTGGATCACTATGGCGCGCGGCGGTTATGCCGGCCATGGCGAGACCTATTCGCATCCCGAGGACCTGATCTGGTGGGCCAAGGGCGGCGAGCTGCACGGCGAGGCCTGGAAGCGCATCGGCTTCCTGCGGGACCTGCTCGAGGCCGACGTCAAGCACGGGCTGGAACCGCTCGGCATCATCGGAGAATGGCCCTGGTCTCGGGTCTCGGGCGCGCGGGACGGCGACGGCGACTTCCGGCTGATCTATCTCGGCGAGCATCAGCCCGTCATCTGGTCATCGGGCCTGCCGCTCGACGGCACCGATTACGACGTCGATATCATCGACACCTGGGAGATGACGATCACACCGGCCGAAAAGGTCGCCGCACCCGTGCCGCATCCCACCCGTCATGGCGCGATCGTGCGCGGCGGCAAGCCGGATGCAGCTTTCGGCGTCAAGCTGCCTCGCAAGCCGCATCAGGCACTGCGCGTGCGCAGGAAGCGCTAAAGATAGAAGGAGACGTCATGTCCGGGTTGAGTATCAACAAAGTCAAGAAATCCTTCGGTTCGGTCGACATCATCCACGGCATCGACGTGGAGATTGCCGACGGCGAGTTCGTCATCCTCGTCGGCCCGTCCGGCTGCGGCAAGTCAACGCTCTTGCGCATGATTGCCGGACTCGAGGAGATCAGCGCCGGCAAGATCAGCATCGACGGGCGCGTCGTCAACAATCTGCAGCCGAAGGACCGTGATATCGCCATGGTCTTTCAGAACTACGCCCTCTATCCGCAGATGACGGTCGCCCAGAACATGGGATTTGCTTTGGAGCTTGCCGGCGCCAAGCGGCCGGAGATCGACAGGAAGGTGGCGGAAGCCGCGGCGATCCTCGGCCTGCAGCCGCTTCTGGAGCGCAAACCGGCACAGCTTTCGGGCGGCCAGCGCCAGCGCGTTGCCATGGGCCGCGCCATCGTCCGCGATCCCAAGGTGTTTCTCTTCGATGAGCCGCTGTCAAACCTCGATGCCAAACTGCGCGTCAAGATGCGGGCCGAGATCAAAGCGCTGCATCAGCGCCTGAAGACGACGATCGTTTATGTCACGCATGACCAGATCGAAGCCATGACCATGGCCGACAAGATCGTCGTGCTGCAGGGCGGCCATGTTGAACAGATCGGCAGCCCGCTCGAACTCTATGACCGGCCGCGCAACATCTTCGTCGCCGGTTTCCTCGGTTCGCCGGCGATGAATTTCCTCGAGGGCACGCTTGAGGATACCGGCGGGCCTGGTCTCGCTCTTCCCGGCGGCGCGCGGGTCAAACTCTCTCAGGCGCCGGCCAATTCCGGGGGCAAGACACTCACGCTCGGCATCCGTCCCGAGGATATTTCGCTCGGTGGCGATGAGGGCGTCGAGGCGGTCGTGAAGGTTATCGAGCCGACCGGCTCGGAAACCCATGTCGCCGTCGAGGTCGAGGGCAAGGAGCTGACCTGGGTCGTGCGCGAACGCGTAAACCTTGCTCCGGAGCAGCGCGTCAAGCTGTCGTTTGCGACCCCCAAAGTACACTTCTTCGACCGGCAGACGCAGAACAGGCTCGACGCTTAAAGCTCGTTGTGTTCCCGCCATTCCGGACACAGAACAGCTGCGCTCCTTTGCTGGAATTGCGCTGAGATCAGCACCCTCAGATACAAATGAGCCGGGCGGCCTGACACCGCCCGGCTCTTTCCACGGTGTTGGTCCGCCCCAGGTCAGGTCACCGTGCTGAGTGTTCGTGCAATCGCATTGCGCCAGCCGACGATCCGGGCCTGCCTGTCCATGTCAGTCATATCCGGCTCAAAGGTGCGGTCGCTCGCCCAGGCCTGGGCGAAGTCATCGCGATCCGGCCAGACTGCAGCCCTGGATCCGGCAAGCCAGGCAGCGCCAAGCGCTGTCGTCTCCAGCGTCGCGGCCCTGTCCACAGGACTTGAGAGAATATTGGCGAGATGCTGCATGGTCCATTCGGAGGCCGACATGCCGCCATCGACGCGCAGGACGGTTTCGATCGGGTGGTCGCCCCAATCGCTGCGCATCGCCACCAGAAGATCGAGCGTCTGGTAGGCAACCGACTCCAAGACAGCGCGCGCGAGCTCGGCCGGGCCGCTATTGCGCGTCAGGCCGAAGATCGCTCCCCGCGCTTCCGGATCCCAATAGGGAGCGCCAAGCCCGGTGAAGGCCGGCACGACATAAACCCTTTGCTGCGGATCGGCCCTGTCAGCCAGAGCACCGGTTTCCGATGCCTTCCCGATAATGCCGAGACCGTCACGCAGCCACTGCACGGCAGCACCCGCAATGAAGATCGATCCCTCCAGCGCGTAGGTCGTCTTGCCGTTCAGACGGTAGGCGATGGTGGTGAGCAGCCGGTTCTTCGAGTGCACGCGGTCGTCACCGGTATTCAGGAGTGCAAAACAGCCGGTGCCGTAGGTCGATTTCACCATGCCCGGTTCGAAACAGGCATTGCCGATCGTCGCCGCCTGCTGGTCGCCCGCGACCCCGAGGATCGGGATCCCCGTGCCGAAGACGTCAGGATCGACCATGCCGAAATCGTCGGCACTGTCCTTGACCTCGGGCAGCAGCGCGCGCGGGATGCGCAGTATCTCGAGAAGCTCGTCGTCCCAGCAGTTCTCGGCGATGTTGTAGAGCAGGGTGCGCGAGGCATTGGTCGCATCGGTGACATGCATCCGGCCACCGGTCAGCTTGTAGATGATCCAGCTGTCGATGGTCCCGAAACAGACCTCTCCGGCTTCGGCGCGGACACGCAGCCCCTCGACGTTGTCGAGCAGCCAGCGCAGCTTCGTGCCGGAAAAATAGGGGTCGAGAAGCAGGCCGGTCTTGGCAGTAAAGAGCTTTTCATAGCCATCGACCTTCAGCCGGTCGCACATTTCCGTCGTGCGCCGGTCCTGCCAGACGATCGCCCTGTGGAGCGGCCGACCGGTGGCTTTTTCCCAGACGACAGTCGTTTCCCGCTGGTTGGTGATGCCGATGGCAGCAATCGCGCCCGGCGCTATGCCGCTCTTTGCTACCGCATCGCGCGCCGTCGCAAGCACCGTGTCCCAGATTTCACCCGCATCGTGCTCCACCCAGCCGGTCTGCGGGAAATGCTGGGTAATCTCCGTCTGGGCCGATGATGCGATCCGCATCTGAGGGTCGAAAAGGATTGCCCGGGACGATGTCGTGCCCTGGTCGATGGCAAGGATATGGCCGTTCATGACATGTCTTTCCTGCGCAGCAGCCATCGCTCCGTCGAAACGACGGCCCTGTGCTCGTTTTATGTTTTGGAAGCGCTGTCGACCTTCCCGGCACTGTCGCCGGGAAGGCCTGACGGTTGCCGGACGCTCAGAGCGCCCGGCCAATCCGACGCCTACTTCTTGGCGTCAGCCCAGCTCTTGACGAGATCGTCATAGTTGATGGTGACAGGCTTTTCCTTCTCGTTCTCGATCTTCAGCTGCGGCGCAAGGTTGCCCTTCTTCACCGCGTCTGCGTTCCAATAGGCGAGATCATGCTCCTCGGCGAGTTTCGGGCCGATATCACCCTGTACCTTGGCGCGTTCCAGGCGCTGCAGCACCTTTTCCTGTTCGCCGCACAGCGAGTCCATGGCTTCCTGCGCCGTCTTTGCGCCGGAAGCGGCATCACCAATTGCCTGCCACCACAGCTGCGCGAGCTTCGGATAGTCAGGAACGTTGGTACCGGTCGGCGACCATTGCACGCGGGCGGGCGAACGGTAGAACTCGATCAGGCCGCCGAGCTTTGGAGCACGCTCCGTGAAGCTCTTGTCGCGGATGGTGGATTCGCGGATGAAGGTCAGGCCGACGTGGCTCTTTTTCACGTCGATGGTCTTCGAGGTGACGAACTGCGCATAGAGCCATGCGGCCTTGGCGCRGTCGTCAGGCGTCGATTTCATCAGCGTCCAGGAACCGACGTCCTGATAGCCGAGCTTCATGCCGTCCTTCCAGTAGACGCCGTGCGGGCTCGGAGCCATGCGCCATTTCGGCGTGCCGTCCTCATTCATGACCGGCAGGCCGGGCTTGACCATGTCAGCGGTGAAGGCCGTGTACCAGAAGATCTGCTGGGCAACCGCACCCTGCGCCGGCACCGGACCGGATTCGGAGAAGGTCATGCCGCCGGCTTCCGGCGGAGCGTAGGCCTTGATCCAATCGAGATACTTCTCGATCGAATAGACGGAGGCCGGGCCGTTGGTATCGCCGCCGCGTGCGACACACGAGCCGACCGGACGCGAATTCTCGTCGACCTTGATGCCCCATTCATCGACCGGAAGCCCGTTCGGCAGACCCTTGTCGCCATTGCCGGCCATGGATAGCCAGGCATCGGTGAAGCGCCAGCCGAGCGACGGGTCCTTCTTGCCATAGTCCATATGGCCGAAGACCTTCTTGCCGTTTACGTCACGGCCGGTAAAGAATTCAGCAATGTCCTCATAGGCCGACCAGTTGACGGGCACGCCGAGGTCGTAGCCGTATTTCGCCTTGAAATCGGCCTTGTTCTTCTCGTCGTTGAACCAGTCGTAGCGGAACCAGTAGAGGTTCGCGAACTGCTGGTCGGGAAGCTGATAGAGCTTCTTGTCCGGCGCGGTCGTGAACTTGGTTCCGATGAAGTCGTCGATGTCGAGGCCCGGATTGGTGACATCCTTGCCTTCATTGGCCATCCAGTCGGTCAGGCTGCGGGCCTGCTGGTAGCGCCAATGGGTGCCGATCAGGTCCGAGTCGTTGACATAGGCATCATAGATATTTTCGCCTGACTGCATCTGCGTCTGCAGCTTTTCGACGACGTCGCCTTCACCGATGAGGTCATGGGTGATCTTGATGCCGGTGATCGCGGTGAAGGCAGGCGCCAGCACCTTCGATTCATATTCATGCGTCGTCAGCGTTTCGGAAACAACCTTGATGTCCAAGCCGGCGAAGGGTTTGCCGGCATCGACGAACCACTGCATTTCCTTTTCCTGGTCGGCGCGCGAAAGCGTCGATAGATCGCCGACTTCCTTGTCGAGGAATGTCTTGGCCTCGTCCATGCCGGCATAAGCCGACGCGGTCATTGCCAGCAGCAAGCCTGCTGTCGTCGTCAGTAAGTGCTTTCGCATAATATCCTCCCGGGGTTTGCGATTGCAGGTCTCACGTCTCAGGCGGCCAGTACCCCCGGCCATCTGTATCACCCTGGCATCACACGTAACGGAACACGCCGATCGCGTAGATCACGGAGATGCCAAGAGCCCACCACAGGTTGGGTCCTCCCAGACCCAGCCATGCAAGATGAATGAATGCTGCGCCAAGCAGCGAAATGAACAGCCGGTCGCCGCGCGTGGTCTCGAAKCGCAGCAGGCCGACGCGGGGCGAACCGCCCGGCGAGAAATATTCCCAGACGCTCATGCCGATCAGCAGCAGAAGGATCGTCAGGAAGAAGAGCGCCGTYGGCAGCGTCCAGGCCATCCAGGAAAAGCTCATGTCCGGTCCTCCTCAGACGCGGCCCAGGGCAAAGCCCTTGGCGATGTAATTTCGAACGAAATAGATGACGAGCGCGCCGGGAATGATGGTCAGTACGCCGGCTGCCGCCAGTACGCCCCAGTCCATGCCGGAGGCCGAGACCGTGCGTGTCATGATCGCCGAGATCGGCTTTGCGGCCGTCGTCGTCAGCGTGCGGGCAAGCAAGAGTTCGACCCACGAAAACATGAAGCAGAAGAAGCCTGCCACGCCGACACCGCTCGCAATCAGCGGAATGAAGATCTTCACGAAGAAGCGCGGGAAGGAATAACCGTCGATATAGGCCGTCTCGTCGATCTCCTTCGGTACGCCGGACATGAAACCTTCGAGGATCCAGACCGCCAGTGGCACGTTGAACAGGCAGTGGGCGAGTGCGACGGCAATATGCGTGTCGATCAGGCCGAAGGCCGAATAGAGCTGGAAGAAG
The DNA here is from genome assembly GCF_056405875.1 of Rhizobium sp. P1_E6. Taxonomy (NCBI): domain Bacteria; kingdom Pseudomonadati; phylum Pseudomonadota; class Alphaproteobacteria; order Hyphomicrobiales; family Rhizobiaceae; genus Rhizobium; species Rhizobium sp. P1_E6. The sequence continues at coordinate 42,420 of NZ_JBFUBG010000031.1, forward strand.
GGCAGCGCGAAGACCGCCGGTGGCGCCATGCGATTGGTCAACAGCCAGAAGAACAGGTGCTTGTCGCCGAGGAAGCGGTAGCGCGAGAAGGCGTAGGCGGCCGGAAGTGCTGCGGCCACCGAGATCACCGTGTTCATCACCACATAGATGATCGAGTTGATATAGCCGTTGTACCAGGACGGATCGGTGAAGATGACCGCATAGTTGCGCAGCGTCGGGTTCGTCGGCCACAGCGAGAAGGCGCCGGTGATCTCGGCATTCTCCTTGAAGCTCATATTGACGAGCCAGTAGATCGGCAGGATCAGGAAGACGATGTAGATTGTCGGGACGAGCCAGGAAAGGCTGCCTGCAGGTTTGTATTTGCTGGTCATGTCTTACCCTCCCCCTTAGCCGTTCGCGTCGCCGCTGGTCATCACGGTGTAGAACACCCAGGAGAGCAGCAGGATGATGAGGAAGTAGATGATGGACATTGCCGCCGCCGGGCCGAGATCGAACTGGCCGACCGCCATCTTCACCAGATCGATGGAGAGGAAGGTCGTCGAGTTGCCGGGGCCGCCGCCGGTGACGACGAAGGGTTCGGTATAGATCATGAAACTGTCCATGAAGCGCAACAGCACGGCGATCAAAAGCACGCGCTTCATCTTCGGCAGCTGGATGTAGCGGAAGACGGACCAGCGCGAGGCGCCGTCGATCTTGGCCGCCTGATAATAGGCATCCGGGATCGAAACGAGGCCGGCATAGCACAGCAGCACGACGAGGCTCGTCCAGTGCCAGACGTCCATGATGATGACGGTCACCCAGGCATCGACCGGATCGCGTACATAATTGTAGTCGAGGCCGATCGCTTCCAGCGTATGGCCGAGCAGGCCGATATCGACACGGCCGAAAACCTGCCAGATCGTGCCGACGACGTTCCATGGAATGAGCAGCGGCAGCGCCATCAAGACGAGGCAGACGGGAACGCCCGGCCCCGATTTCGGCATGTTGAGCGCGATGAAGATACCGAGCGGAATCTGCAGCGCCAGAATGATGAAGGAGAAGAGCAGGTTGCGTTGCAGTGCGTCCCAGAAACGGGCGGAGTGCAGAGTCTGGACGAACCAGTCGGTACCGGCCCAGAAGAACTCGTTATTGCCGAACGTATCCTGCACCGAATAGTTGACGACAGTCATCAGCGGGATGACGGCCGAAAACGCAACGAGCAGCAGCACCGGCAGGACCAGAAACCAAGCTTTGTTGTTCCACGTCTTCTGCATGGTTCAGGCCTCCCTGCCGACGCGCCAGCTGTCGGCGTAAATGCTGATGGCCGACGGATCGAAGCTGACGCGGGCCTCTGCCGGGATTTCGGCATCCTCGGATACGACGATTGCGATCGGCTGGCCGGCGAAGCGGGCGCGAACGATCTTCTGGCGGCCGATATCCTCGACCTTGCTCACCGATACCGGCATACCCTCCCGGCCGAGCCGGATGAATTCCGGGCGAATGCCGAGCTCGGTCTTGGTCGCTCCCTCGGTCTTCGGCGCATAGTCGAGCGTCAGCGTCTCGTCTCCGACCGTGACAGAGCTGCCATTGATCCGCGCCGGCATGACGTTCATGCCGGGCGAGCCGATGAAATAACCGACGAAGGTGTGGCTCGGTCGCTCGAAGAGTTCGGCTGGCGTGCCGATCTGGACGATCTGACCGTCATACATGACCACCACCTTCTCGGCGAAGGTCAGCGCCTCGGTCTGATCATGGGTGACATAGACCATGGTGAAGCCGAACTGCTTGTGCAGCCGCTTCAGCTGCGAACGCAGCACCCATTTCATATGCGGGTCGATGACGGTGAGCGGCTCGTCGAAGAGGATGGCGTTGACGTCGTTGCGCACGAGCCCTCGCCCGAGCGAGATCTTCTGTTTCTGGTCGGCGGTCAGGCCCTGCGCCTTGCGCTTCGCCCAGCCGGCAAGGTCGATCATCTCGAGAATGTCGCGCACGCGCCGGTCGACATCCGCTTCAGCGACACCGCGGTTGCGCAGCGGAAAGGCAAGATTGTCGTAGACCGTCATCGTGTCGTAGATGACCGGAAACTGGAAGACCTGCGCGATATTGCGGCTCTGGGTCGAAAGGTCCGTGACATCCTTACCGTCGAACAGGATGCGCCCGTGCGACGGCTGCAGGAGGCCGGAGATGATGTTGAGCAGCGTGGTCTTGCCGCAGCCGGAGGGGCCGAGAAGCGCATAGGCGCCGCCATCGTTCCACTCGTGGTCGACTTCCTTCAGCGAATAATCCTTGTCGCTCTTGGGATTGGCGCCGTAAGCGTGGCGGATATGGTCGAGCGTGATGCGTGCCATTGTGCTCTCCTAAACCTTTCCAACCGTGGCGATGGCCTGTCCGTCGCCGCCGAAGGCCATCATGTGGCGCGTGTCGAGAAAGGCTTCGATTTCCATGTCCGGATCGATGTCGTGAATGCCGTGTGCCAGCATCACCCAGCGCACGCCGTCATAGTCCAGGTGAACAAAGCTCTCCGAACCGGTGATTTCGGACACCAGCGTGCGCGCCTGCAGGCGGGCTGCATCGCCGGTCTGCGGCGCAAGGCCGAGGTGGTGCGGATGAAAGGCAATGGTGACAGGCCCGTCCGGCACGGTGGAAAGATGGGCCGGAACCGGAAGCGTGCCCCCGCCTGGGCGCACGAAGAGATGGCCCGATTTGGTGACCTCGATGGCGTTCAGCGGCGGATCTGCGAAGATGCCGGCGGTGGCGAGATCGACCGGGCGGCGATAGACCTCGATCGTCGGTCCGAACTGGGTGATGCGGCCGGCGTTCAGCGTCGCTGTATTGCCACCGAGCAGCAATGCCTCCGATGGCTCGGTGGTGGCGTAGACGAAGATCGCACCCGACTGGGCGAAGATCTTCGGCAATTCCTCGCGCAATTCCTCGCGCAGTTTGTAATCGAGATTGGCGAGCGGCTCATCCATCAGCACCAGGCTGGCATTCTTGACGAGGGCGCGCGCGAGCGCTGTGCGCTGCTGCTGGCCGCCGGAGAGATTGAGCGGCGTGCGATCGAGATAGGGCGTGAGCTTCAGGAGTTCGGCTGCCTTGCGCACGTCGCGATCGATCGCAGCCGCATCCTTGCCGGAAATGCGCATCGGGGAGGCGATGTTCTCGTAGACGGTCAATGCCGGATAGTTGATGAACTGCTGGTAGACCATGGCGACTTTGCGCTTCTGCACCGGCATGCCGGTGACATTGGCGCCGTCGAAATGCACCGAGCCTTCGGTCGGCCGATCAAGCCCCGCCATCAGACGCATCAGCGATGTCTTGCCCGACAAGGTTGGCCCCAGCAGGACATTCAGCGTGCCCCGCTCGAGAACCAGATCGGTCGGATAGATATGATAGTCCGCGCCCACCATCTTGGCGGCGTTTCGCAGCTCCAGCATTCCGATTCCCGTGCCTCCTCGCAACGGGGACCACACGCCACCTTATCCGGCCATCTGTGCCGGCTTGGTAGCCATGTACTCCTCCAGTGATCTGACCTGCTCCTTGGAAAGACGCAGACCATCCTTTGTTCTTCGCCAGAGCACGTCTTCGGCGTGCCTGGCCCATTCATGTTGGACGAGATATTCGACCTCGGCCTCATAGAGGTCGGATCCGAACCGCCTGCCGAGATCCTCGATCTTCTGGGCGCCGCCGAGAAGCGTGGTTGCCCTGGTGCCATAGCGGCGTACGAGCCGGCGGGCATGGGCATCGGTCAGGAACGGATAGCGGCTCTTCAGCTTGCTGACTTCGCCCTCATAACCCTGCACCGGAAAGTCGCCGCCCGGCAGATGGCTGCCCGCCGTCCACGGCCTCCCCTTGAGACCGATCGCTTCGCCGATCTTTTCCAGCGCATGTTCCGACAGCCGCCGGTAGGTGGTGAGCTTGCCGCCGAAGACATTGAGAAGCGGCGCCTCGCCGGCCTTTCCCTCGATCTTCAGCACATAGTCGCGCGTCGCTTCCTGTGCCTTCGAGGCGCCGTCGTCGAAGAGCGGCCGCACCGCCGAATAGGTCCAGACGATATCCTCCGGCCTCACCGGCTCCTTGAAATATTCCGATGCCGCATTGCAGAGATAGAGTGTCTCCTCCTCGGAAATCTTCACATCCTTCGGATCGGCGGTGTAATCGCGGTCGGTCGTGCCGATCAGCGTGAAATCGGTCTCGTAGGGGATGGCAAAGATGATGCGGTTGTCGGGGTTCTGGAAGAAATAGGCGCGTGGCCCATCGAACTTCTTCCTGACGATGATGTGGCTGCCCTGGACGAGGCGCACATGGCGGGCCTCGTTCTGGCCGAAGGCTGCGCGGATGACATGATCGACCCAGGGGCCGGCGGCATTGATGAGCATGCGGGCCTGATGGCGCTCGCTCTTGCCGCTCACCGTGTTGACCGTCTCGATCGTCCAGACGCTCTTCTCGTCGGCACCCTTCTCCTGTCTCGCCGACACGACCTTGGTGCGTGGCATGATCAGCGCGCCCTTGTCGGCGGCATCGCGCGCATTCAGCACCACCATGCGGGCATCGTCGACCCAGCCGTCGGAATATTCGAAGGCCTTGGTGAAGAGCCCCTTCAGCGGCTTGCCGGCCGGATCAGAACGCATGTCGAGCACCGATGTCGGCGGCAACAGCTTGCGGCCGCCGAGATGGTCGTAGAGGAAGAGGCCGAGGCGGATCATCCAGGCCGGCCGGATGCCGCCCTTGTGATAGGGCAGCACGAAGCGCAGGGGCCAGATGATGTGGGGGGCCATGGCCCACAGGATCTCGCGTTCCATCAACGATTCCCGCACCAGGCGGAACTCGTAATGTTCGAGATAGCGCAAGCCCCCATGGATGAGCTTTGTGGCGCCCGAGGAGGTGCCTGAGGCAAAATCGTTCATCTCGGCAAGGGCCACCGTATAACCACGGCCAACCGCATCGCGCGCAATGCCGCAGCCGTTGATCCCACCGCCAATGACGAAAATATCGTGGATTCGGCTCATGCTCCCCCTCTTTGAGCCAGAAAGCGCAATAGTTTCCCCAACCATTGCGAAAGTGAGGACGATTAAACCGAAAATTTTTCGAATGTCAAACGAATGTTACTCGCCGTTAAAATCAGCGATTGGCTTTCGCCGTTTCGACCAAAACGACGCCGCTCTGCTGACAGATATTGCGGATGGAGGGCGAATCGCATTGGTCGGTAATGAAGGTATGGACCTGCGAAATCTGGCCGATACGAACAGGTGCGGTCCGTTCGAATTTGGTCGAATCCGCAACTAGTATGACGTGTCTGGCATTGGCGATGATCGCCTGCGCCACCTTGACCTCGCGGAAATCGTAATCGAGCAGGGCACCGTCAGGATCGATTGCCGAGGCGCCAATCACGGCATAATCGACCTTGAACTGCCTGATGAAATCAACGGCCGCTTCGCCGACAATGCCGCCATCGGACTGGCGCACGACGCCGCCGGCAATCACCACCTCGATATGGTCGATCAGTCGTAATCTATTGGCAACATTGATATTATTGGTGATCACCATTAACTCGTGATGATCGGAGAGGGCTTCGCCCACGGCTTCTGTCGTCGTGCCGATATTGATGAAAAGCGAACTGTTGTTGGGAATGAGATCGGCTGCGGCAATGCCGATTGCCTGTTTCTCAGTCGCGGCGATCTGGCGTCTTGCGTCGTAGCGGACATTTTCCGTTCCGCGCGGGAAGGTTGCGCCGCCGTGTATGCGCGTCAGGAGCTGTGCATCGCAAAGATCGTTCAGATCCTTGCGGATCGTCTGCGGTGTCACGGCAAACTGCGTTGCCAGATCATCGACCAGCACCCGGCCCGACGATCTTGCAAGCGCGATGATCTTCTCCTGACGATCTGACAGAAACATGCGCCCTCCCTTCGTTTCGCTTTCATCTTTAGCGAAACTTCGCTTGAGGGCAATCTCACCGGGCGTTTTGTTTGAATATGATCGAGTGCTGAAATCCCTTTGGATATTGCAAAGCTCGCCCCGCCTCTGCCTTGTTGCGCGCTTAGCGTATTATGCGATTCGCTGTCCGCGACGGGGCGGAGCATGCACGAGGGACAAAAGGAGAGTTCGATGACAGACGCCAAGAGCGGCATTACGGGACTACGGCCGCAGATTACGGTGATTGGCGTCGGCGGTGGCGGCGGTAACGCGATCAACAACATGATCGCCGAGAAACTGGCCGGTGTCGATTTCATCGCCGCAAATACAGATGCGCAGGTGCTGGCGACCTCCAAGGCATCGCGCCGCATCCAGCTTGGCGCCCATGTCACCGAAGGCCTCGGCGCCGGCTCCTTGCCGGAAGTCGGCCGCGCTGCCGCAGAGGAATCGCTCGACGAGATCATGGATCACCTGAGCGGTTCGCACATGTGCTTCGTTACCGCCGGCATGGGCGGCGGCACGGGCACGGGTGCGGCACCCGTCATTGCGCATGCGGCCCGTTCGGCCGGCATCCTGACCGTCGGCGTCGTCACCAAGCCCTTCACCTTCGAAGGCAATCGCCGAATGAAAATGGCGGAAGCCGGCATCGAAGCGCTGCGCCAGGCAGCCGATACCGTCATCGTCATTCCCAACCAGAACCTCTTCCGCATTGCCGACGCCAAGACCACCTTCGCCGATGCCTTCATGACGGCGGACCGGGTGCTCTATTCCGGGGTTGGCTGCATCACCGACCTCATCGTCAAGGAAGGCTTGATCAACCTGGACTTCGCCGATGTGAAATCCGTCATGCGCGGCATGGGCCGGGCGATGATGGGTACTGGCGAAGCCAGCGGCGAGGGCCGGGCGATGAAGGCAGCGGAAGCGGCCATCGCCAATCCGTTGCTCGACGATATCTCCATGAAGGGCGCCAAGGGCGTGCTGATCTCGATCTCCGGCGGCTCGGACATGACGCTTTTTGAGGTCGACGAAGCCGCAAGCCGCATTCGCGACGAGGTGCAGGACGACGCCGAAATCGTCGTCGGCGCGATCTTCGATCGCGGCCTGGACGGCAGGTTCCGCGTTGCTGTCGTTGCGACCGGCCTTGACGGCGCTGGTGCGACTGCTGCCGCACCGGGCTTCACTGCCGAGCAACTCCAGGGCCGCATGCTGCAATAGCCTGACAGGATCGCTTGAGGATCAGGCGGTTCTTTTAGCGGCAACGGACAAGAGCATCTGAGAGAGATGAGACGACTGCAGCCACGGCGCGTCTCGACTCTCTCGGCGGTAAGATGCTGAAGGCCTATGAGGTCGCCCCACCTCTAAGTTAGTGGCAACGTTCGTGATCATGTCCGGCCAGGTTTGCGCAATCGTCGGTTTTGAGCGCCGCGTAAGCCTGGCATTCGTGCTTGGACCGACGCAGGTCGTGATCCTGCGCGTCCTCGGATTGCAATTCGAGAGACGGGAGAATTAACCGCGCCCTTGGTCCGGGCGGCGAAGCGCGCAAAGCCTGGACTGGTCGCACCGGTCTCTAGCCAGTCACCCCGATCACCTCGTCGGCGGCACGCAAGCCACTTTCCCAAGCGCCATGCGCGGTCGAGAAGTCCGATTGATGCGTCGCCTCGCCAGCAAAGAACAGCCGGTCGGCGACCGGTCGCGCAAGGATGGTGCGTGCACCGGCATGGCCGGGTAGCGCATGGCTGTAGGAGCCGCGAACCCAATCCGTATGGCACCAGGACGAGGCTGCCAGAGGCCGCAAGTGGCGGCGAATATTGTTTCCAATGAGCGACGACAGCTGGTCAAGGGCGAAGGTGAAGGCGTCGAGCAGGCCGGACTGTTCGATGACGACGGCGCCCTTTCCGCCGAAGAAGCCTTCGACGACCGGGCGGCCGAGCGGCCGGATATAATAGCTGCCGGTCTCGTCACTCCTGGCGTCGCCGAGCAGATGGGTTTCCGGCTCGAGGCCATGATTGCCGTGAAGCTCCATGAACAGCTTGTCGGCAAGGCCGAGCGGCAATTGCGCTGCAGCATGCAGATGATCATCGGCCTCTGGGTCGAAGGCGATGGTGCCGCGGGCGAGAACATTGGTCGAGACTGTGATAATCGCCGCACCCGCCGTGACCGGGCCGCGGTCGGTTTCCAGCCGCACGCCTTGACCGGTCAGGGCAATACGGCGAACCGGTGTCGACAGGCGCAGGACCACATCAGGAACGGCAGCACCGATCAGACTTCCATAGCCTTCGTGCACCCGCCAGTTGGCGTCGGTCGCGGCATTGTCATAGGCAAGGAAATCAGCGACCGACAGCCGCTCCAGTGGTGCGCCGTTCAGATAGCCGCTGAGCGACTGGCAATAGGCATTCCACTCGCCATCCGGCTCCAGCGCGTCCGACGCCCGGTCGCTTTCGGGCGGATTGGCGCGCAGGCGCTCTTCGAGCGCATCCCAGGCAGCGGCGGCAGCCTGACGTTCCTCCGGCGAGAAACCGAGATCGCGCCACTGGGTCTGCCAGGCCGTCGGCCCGCGCTCGATCGTGAAGCCGGCCGCACGGCCGATGGCGACGAGCGGATTGCGTTCGGCCGAATGCAGCCAGCCGCAACCCATGTCGAGCGGCATGCCTGACAGTTCGATCGTCCAGGCCCGGCCGCCGACGCGGTTGCTGGCTTCGAGAATGACGACCGAGCGCCCGGCATCGGTAAGCTTTCGTGCGGCAGCAATGCCCGCTGCGCCTGCGCCGATAACAGCCACGTCGTAGTCCATCGTCACCGCTCCGCCGCGTGCTTCGTCATCACCTTGATAGGCTTCAGCTTTACATCGGAGCTGCCCCCGCTTCAATGCGCCCGAAAGCCTGCTACTATGCCGACATGACCTTCTTTGAAACCCTTGTTGCCTTGCTGGCTGTCGCCATCCTGCTCCTGCAGATCACCCGGCGCATGCATCTGCCCTATCCCGGCATTCTGGCTGCTGCCGGGGTCTGCGTGGCGATGTTGCCCGGCGCGCCTGTTATCCCGATCGATCCGCCGACGGCGCTTGCCCTGTTCATCGCGCCGGTGCTCGTCGACTCCGCCTATGACTTCCCGATGGGTGCTGCGCGGCGCATGGTGCTGCCGCTGATCTTTTATGCCGTGATTGCCGTTCTGGTCACGACCGGCTTGGTGGTCTCGATCAGCATGCTGACTGTTGGCCTGCCGATTGCGGTGGCCGTCACGCTCGGCGCCATCGTTGCCCCGCCCGATGCTGCTGCGGCGACCGCCGTGCTTTCCAATCTGCCGGTGGATCGGCGTGTGGATGCGTTGCTCAAGGGCGAAAGCCTGTTCAATGACGCAACGGCGCTGTTGCTGTTTGGAGCGGCACTGACAGTCCAGGCACGAGGCGGGCTCGATGGCGCAACCGCGCTGCAGATTGGCTTTGCCGCACCCGGCGGCATTCTCTTCGGCATCGTCTTCGGCTTCTTCGTCTCACGGCTGCGGCCGATCACCGAAAATACGGTCGGCGGCACGCTGCTGCAGTTCGTCTATGCCTTTTCGACCTGGCTGATCGCCGAGCATCTGCACCTTTCGGCGGTGCTGGCGACGGTTGCGAGCGCCATGACGATCGCCACGCTTTCGACGGTCGATGATTCCCCGCGCATGCGGGTACATTCCTTCGCCGTCTGGACAACCGTCGTCTTCCTGCTGAACGTGGTCGCTTTCCTGCTCATGGGCCTGCAGGCCCGCCGTATTCTTGAATCCATGTCCGCCGACGCGCTGGAACGGGCGCTCGGTTTTGCCGCCATCGTCGTCGGCGGCGTCATCCTGGCGCGCCTGGCGATGGCCTTCCTGCTGCATGCGATCGTCGCTTCACGCCACCGGCGCGGCAATGTGCTGGCGCCGTTTACCAACGGCGAGACCTTTCTGGTCGGCTGGTCCGGCATGCGTGGCCTTGTCACGCTCGCGACCGCCTTTGCCCTGCCTGCCGATTTTCCGGAGCGGGACCTCGTCGTGCTGACGGCCTTTGCAGTCGTGCTCGCAACGCTCGTCATCCAGGGAGCGACACTCGCCCCGATGATCCACTTTCTGAAACTCGGGCGGCAGGCGGAAGTCCGCGATGAGTTCGAGGCCGCCCGACGGTCGCTTGCCGAAGCGGCATTTCAGCGGCTGGAGAAGGAAGATGGTGCCGAAGCCGCGGCGCTCCGCGCGGTCAGCAAGGATCATTGGAACGCGCCGGCCAATACGGGTCAAGCCTCGCAGCTTATCCGACGCCGCGATCTGACGATCGCAGCAGTGATCGCCCAGCGCCAACGCCTCGAGGAACTGCGTGACACGGACCAGATCGGCCCGACCCAGTATCTGGAATTGCAGGAGGACCTGGACTGGAAACAGCTCTCGGTCGGCCCCGACGAGGATCGGCGCATGACCGAGAGCTAGGTCATCAAGAACGAGCGAGGCGTCACGACCTCAGCGGATGCTGAACGGGAAATATTTCGCGTTGATCGTATCGTAGGTGTCGCCGGCCTGGATCGTCTCCAACGCAGCATTGAGCTTGTCCAGCAACGCCTTGTCGGAAGGGCGCACGGCGATACCGGCGCCGTCGCCGAAATATTCGGTATTCTTGATATCTTCGCCCTTGAAGGCGCAGCAGCTGCCCGCTTTGGTGTTTGCGAGCCAGTCGTAGACCGCCAGCTTGTCTTCCAGGATGATGTCGACCTTGCCGTCGGCAAGCCCCTTGTAGAGATCCGGAGATGCCTGGAACACGGTCGTCGCGACGCCACTATAGAACTTCTTGGCATAGGCTTCCTGGGAGGTCGCCGCTGTCACACCCAGCCGTATGTTCTTCAGATCGTCGGGTGAAGTGCCGGCAATGCCGGACTTTTTGGGCGCGATGAAGACCGACGGGCTATCATAATATTTCTGGGTGAAGGCAACCTTTTCGCGCCGCTCTGCGCTCATCGACATCGACGAGATGATCGCGTCGTACTTGTTATCCAGCAGATTCGGGATCATCGCCGTCCATTCCTGGATGACGAATTCGCATTTCAACTTTGCCGTCTCGCAAAGGGCCTTGGCGAAATCCACGTCGAAGCCTTGAAGCTGATTGTTGGAATCGAGATAGTTGAACGGCGGAAATGCGCCCTCGACCGCTATACGGACGCTGTCGTTTTCCGCAGCTGAGACAATAGCAGGCTCAAAAATACTTGCCGATATAAAGGCGGCAAAAGACAATGTGAGGAACTTCAGGCGGAAACCAGATATAAATCGCAACATAACATCACCTTACCTTGGAGTTATCTTGCCAACGTTGCATCGGGCAAGCGTCACGCAGCAAGCAGCCAACCACACAACGATTAAAAAGCTGATCACTTTTGCGCCGTTAATTTACGGCTGCTTGAAAAGCTTTTCGTAATCAATCAAGGCCAGTATCGGAAATTCTTGGGAGAAGGTTCCGTGTCTGCTCGTCAACCGTCACGACTATTTGCTCACAGGGCGGCCCGGGCGTCGTCCGGGTCGATATTGCTCCTGCTTGCGATCAGCGGGCTGGCAATTCTTGGGCTTGTATTCCTCGCTGCCATTTGGGCGGGGGAGGAAAGTGATGCGGCAGCCCTTGATCGTCAGCGACAACTCGTCAACAGCCGCCTTCAGGATCAAGTCCAGCGCGTGTCGCAGGACATCCAGCTGATGGGCGCAGGCTATGCCTCGCTGCTGGTGGCGGATTCAGCAACCGCGAGCGGCAAGAGCGACCGCGCTGGCGCGACATCCGCAGCGACATTCGGGAAGATCGCAACAACGGTCTTCGGCTACAACGCGGCATTCCTCGTGACCCCGGCAGGCGAGCTTGCCCTGCAATCCGATCCCGAAACGAAAAGTCGGTTCAAATGGGTGCGGCCGCTGCTTCAGCCAATGATCCGGGATCTCGAAGCAAAGCAGCACGGTGCGCCGCAGGGGCCGAGCTCCGATCCAGAACCGAGCCAGGTGGAGCTGATGCGACTTGAGGGCCGCCCTTCGGTCGCCGGCGTTGTTTCGGTCACGGGTTCTTCGAAAGTGGATACACAGGAGGGGAATGACGGCAACAGGCTCTACCTCGTGACGTTCCGCTTTCTCGACGGTATCGCGCTCGATACACTGAGCCGCGAACAGGGATTGGCCGGCGCCCGCTATGCCCGCACCGCCGATCAGGAGCAAAATGAGGTTGCGTTCCAAATAGAGGCGACGGCTACCGGAGAGCCTATCGGCTTTGTTATCTGGACGCCGGACCTGCCGGGCTCACGCGTCATCGGCCGGCTTGTTCCGGTCCTCTCCATTGCCGGCCTGGTCATTGCCGGGCTCTTCTTCGCCTTGATGGGTCGTTTGCGCCGCAGCCTTAGAGAACTCAGCGCCAGCGAACATCATGCGCGGCATCTATCGCTTCATGACGTTTTGACGGGCCTGCCGAACCGGGCGCTGTTTGCGGCTCGCTTCGAGCAATGCCTTGCGGCCATGAAATCCCCCGGCCGACGCGCCGTCCTTGCCCTCGTCGATCTCGACAAGTTCAAGGAGGTGAACGACATCCATGGACATGCCGCCGGCGACGAGCTTCTGCGCAGCGCCGTCGACAGGATGAACGCCCTGATCAAATCGGGCGATACACTTGCCCGGCTCGGCGGCGATGAGTTCGCCCTGCTTCTTCCCGATGCCAGGGAAGCCGACGACACCCATATTGTCCTCTGCAGCGCCATCATCGAGGCCCTGAGCAAGCCGTTTCAACTTCGCGGAGGTGACGTCGTCGTCCGCATTGGCTGCTCGATCGGCATCGCCACCTTTCGTGATACGACCCAAGCAACCAGCGAATTTTTGCGGCGTGCGGATGTTGCGCTCTATGAAGCCAAGACCAACGGGCGCGGTTGCTTGATCGAGTATGAACCCTCTCTCGATCACAGGGTCGAGGCGCGGGAAAATCTCAAGAACGATCTTCGCGTCGTGCTGGAAGATCAAGCGCAGCTTTCCGGCATTCCGGACAATTCGCGTTCGGGTAATCCGGGCCATCTGGAGGTCTTCTTTCAAGGCGTGCATCGTGCCGACGCGCCTGGGCAGCTATCGGGTGCTGAGGCCCTCGTGCGATGGCGCCATCCCACCCAAGGGCTTCTGTCGCCCGACAAGTTCATCCCCATTGCCGAGGAGGCTGGCATGATCGACCAGCTGGGCGAGTGGGTCCTCAGGAATGCCACGCAGGCAGCTGCTTGCTGGCCAGCCGGCATGTCGGTCGCCGTCAATGTTTCGCCCTCGCAAATCCGGCATCGGGACTTCGACCGCCATGTGCTTTCGATCCTGGCGGAAACGGGCCTGCCGCCATCGCGGCTGGAACTGGAACTGACGGAAGCTGCACTCTTCAATATCGATGAAAATGCGCAGGCAACGCTTGGCCGACTCCGATCCCAGGGGATCCGAATTGCCCTCGACGATTTCGGCACCGGTTTTTCGTCGCTAAGCCATCTCGTTCAATTCAACATCGACCGGATCAAGATCGATCGCTCATTCGTTGGCTTGCTTGGCGCTCAGGCAGAGGGCGCCGCCATCGTTTCCGCGATCCTGGGTTTGAGCCGTACGCTCGGAAAGGCGACGACGGCGGAAGGCGTGGAGACGGAGGGGCAGAGAGACTTTCTCGTCGCAGCCGGCTGCAACGACCTGCAGGGCTTCCTTCTCTCCCGCCCCATGCCTCTGGCCGAATTCCTGAAATCATTCCCTTCGATCGAAGCAATGAGGCCCCAGTCGGTTGCCGCATCCTATTCGCGCGGCTGATCGCTTCCGCGACAGCTCCCTCACGGCCGTTTTCCCATCATCCAGACGAGATAGGGGGCGCCTGCGAAAGCGGCAAACAGGCCGAGTGGCAGATCGTAGGGGAAGGTCACGGTGCGGGCACCGAGATCGGCGATCACCATCAGCACAGCCCCTATGACCGCGGCGGCGAAAAGCCTGCTGCCTGCCTTTTCGAAACCGGCCCGGTGGGCGATATGCGGGGCCATCAGGCCGACGAAGCTCAAGGGGCCGACAAGCAGCGAAGCGGCAGCGGTCGCAATGCCTGCCGTCAGCACCATCATCGTGCGGGCACCGACGAGCGGCAAGCCGAGCGCAAGCGCGACGGGTGCCCCGAGCGGCAGAATGGTCATCCATCGCTTGAAGATCAGGCCGACGGCCAGGATGACGACGGTGAGGCCGGCGAGGAACGTAGCCGTTTGCGGCGTGGCGGCCGCAGCCGAACCGCCGAGCCAGGCAAGGATCTGCCAGGCACGCTGGTCGCCGACAGCAAGAAGTGCGCTCAGGATCGCCGAGGAGAAGGCGCTGACGGAAATGCCGGCAAGCAGCAGGCGTTCGGGCGGCAGATGCCGGCGGGCGGCAAAGAGGGCCACAATGACGAGCACGACGATCGCACCGCCGCCGGCGCCGACGAAAAGACCAGCCGCGTCGGCATTGGCGGAGAAGCTCAAGGCAATGGCATAACCGACGCCGGCCCCACCGCTGACCCCCAGGACCTCGGGGCTTGCCATCGGATTACCGGTGAGGCGCTGCAGCATGGCGCCCGCCATGGCAAGCAGGCCGCCAGCGGCGGCAGATGCGACCAGACGCGGCCAGCGGGCGGGAAACAGTTCCCAGAAGAGCTCACCGCGGAGCAACGTCCACCCGTCCGGCAGGCGGGCGACGAAGAGGGCCGCCCAGACGAGCGGCGGCAGCAGGCAGAGGATCAGGATGAGGCGCGACAGCGGCGCCCGGGAAACGACGACGCTATCGGGCGGCTGCGGCGGCTCGACGGCACGCACCTGCGGCAGCAGCCAGAGCAGCAACGGCCCGCCGATCAGTGCGGTCACCGATCCCGTCGGGAAAGTCTCGCCCGCCGAGGAAGCGAGCAGTTGCACGACGCCATCGCAGAACCAGAGCAGCAGGCCACCGGCGACAGGCGAGAGAAGCAGGATGCTGCGCGTCGTGCGCACACCGAGCAGGCGCACGAGCGCGGGGGCGGCCAGGCCGACGAAGCTGACGAGGCCGACGACGGCGGCAACGCCGGCACTCAACGCCACGGCAAGGCTTGCAACGGCAATGCGTGTGCCGGCGAGCGCCACACCTAGCGAGCGCGCACTGCTATCGCCAAGACCGAGCAGGGTCAGCGGACGCAGAAGAAGCACGGTGATGACAAGACCGAGCAGCAGCTCCAGGCCGAGTGTCACCGTCGCCGACCAGTCCTGCTGGCTGAGCGAACCGCCATTCCAGGTGACGAGCGACATCAGATATTCGCCCTGCGACAGGGTCATCGCCGCCGAGAGCGCGCTGCAGGTGATGCCAACCAGCAGGCCGGAGACCACCATGGTGATAGGCTCGAAGCTGCGCCGCCAGCCGAGCAGGAAGACGATGGCCGTTGCCGCGGCGGCACCGGCAAGCGCAACAAGCGCGCGGTATCCATCGAGCACTTCGGGAAAGAACAGCGTGGCAGCGACGATCGCAAGCTGTGCGCCGGAGGAGACGCCGAGCGTCGAGGGATCGGCGATCGGGTTGCGCAGCAAGCGCTGCAAGAGGGCGCCGGCAAGCCCGAGGGCCGCACCAGCCAGAATCGCGACCGCGCCGCGCGGCAGGACAGCGTAGGCGAAAATGATCTGCTGCGTCGTCATCTGGCCGGCATCGAAGGGTAAGGACGGCCAGTCGGCGAAGGGCAGATGGCTGAGTGCCGCCCACAGGAAGAGGCCGGCGGAGGCGACAAGGGCGAGAAACGCGGCGGCGAGTGCGGCGGGTCTCATCACGGCCTTTCCCCTGACGACAGCATCGCCGCCTTAAAAAGCCGCGTGAAGCGGGCGGCCGCCGAGATGCCGCCATAGGGATTGATATTGCCGAGCATCAGCACGCGGCCAGAGCGCACCGGCAGCAGCGATTGCCAGATCATGCTGTTCTTCAGGCCGTTGCGCGCTTCGACAGGGATATCGGAGATGATGACGATGCGCGCTTCCGGCTCGGCAGCGAGGTTTTCGATCGGCACCGGAGCGGCGAACGTATAACGGGAGCGGTCCGTCCAGGCGTTCGGCAGGCCAAGCCTGGAAAGGATATCGCCGAACATGCTATCGGCGCCGAAGACGCGGACGTGCCTCGCATCCCCGATATTGACGAGATAGGTCGGCCGCGATGCAAAGAACTGCAGGCTGAGGCGTGCCTCCTCGACAAGAGCTGCCTGCTCGGCTACGACCTGACGGCCGCGCTCTTCGAGGCCAAGTTGCCGTGCCAGCGCCGAGATGGCATCGATCGCCTTCTGATAGGGCGGCTCGCCCCTGTTGTAGAAGGGCAGCGACAGGACAGGCGCGATCGCCCGAAAGCTCGCCTCTAACCTGACATAGAAGGGCGAAATCAGGATGAGGTCCGGGCGTAAGAGTCGCAGAAGTTCGAGGTTCGGCGATCCGCGCAGGCCGAGATCGGCAACGCTCTCGTCCAGCATCGGCTCGACCGCATCCTTGCGGAACTGCACGAGCTCGGTCGCGGCGATCGGCATGACGCCGAGAGCCACCAGCGTTTCCAGCATGGCCCAGTCGATCGCCGCGATGCGCTTTGGAAGGGATTGGGGCGTTTCCGCGAAGGTTTTTCCCGGAACAGCGAATGCCGCCAGCAGTGCAAGCGCCTGCCGACGGCTGATGCTCCGTCCATATGCGTCTTGAAATTCACTCACCATTGAAAGGTCAGCTTGCCCATCACCGTTCTGCCATCGCCATAGGTGCAGCCGAAAGAGCTGCAGCTTGCAACATAATCCTTGTCGGCAAGGTTCTTGAAGTTCAGCGAGGCGGTCACATTGTCCTTCTTGTAATGCACTGCTGCATCGAAGAGGGTGACGGCGTCAAGATCGAGCGAGTTCTTGGTATCGCCGTAGCGCTGGCCGACATAGCGCACACCACCGCCGAGACCGAAGCCTTCAAGCGCCGTATCCTCGGGAAAGGTATAGTCGAGCCAGAGGCTGGCGGCATGTTC